>CAIYSH010000021.1 GCA_903928755.1 uncultured Alphaproteobacteria bacterium
TCGATGATTGGCGCCGAAACAGGGTAGGATCCCACGACGCCGATGCGGGATATCTGCCGACTGGCAAAAGCCCGTTACGCCTGCTCGCCCTGCGCGCGCGTGATCTGCATAGCCCCGCTGTAGGGCAGATAGGCGCTCGCCTTCCTGGTGTCCGCCGCATACGACCAGCGATAGTGAAACATGCACTTGCTCAGCCACTCGTCGCCATAATCCTCAAGCAGCAGGTCAATGAGGTTCAGCGCGGGATCCGAAGGACGGAGCCGTCGTTCAGCATAAGTCTCTTCAAGATGATTCAGGATCGGTGTGGTGTCGGACATCGCCATGGGCGGCTCGCCATCGGCTGCGGGAAGCACAATATACGGCAATAGCGGGAGCGGACGCTCCGGCAGGGCATTCGCTTCCTTGGCTCCTATGACCACAAAGCGGAACGGCAGGCGTCGGAAGCGGAGCGCCGCGCGGAGTTTCCGCGTGTAAGGCGACGATCCAACCCCAACAAGTCTCAGATCCCTTTCCGAACCCATCCCACGCCACTCCCACTTCACTTTTGCAGCCGGCCACCCAGGCGGCTTCGACGCGCCTTTGCTGGATGGCCTGCAACGCCCGTAAATGCACGCAATTTCCTGTTGGGACCCCGTTTTACAAACTGACCAAGACCTCAACGACCGTCGGGATTGATAGCGACATGCTGATGTGGCCGAAAGCAAGGGCTATCCGCATTGGATCAACGCCATATTGAGGCGGGAAATGCTCAAGGCTGTGAAGCCGTAATCCGGCACCCCTGTTTCTCGTGAACCAAAACGGAAACAAACTAGCGCCGATCAACCGGCTCCGGCCTGTGCACCACTGTAACCAGCACGAAGCTCAGCATCATCAGCAGGTACCATGACCCCAGCTTGGCCGGACTGACCAGGCGCCAATGGTCCGCCTGGTCGGGATAGACCCAGGTGGCAGTGAAGGTGCCGACATTCTCGGCGAACCAGATGAAGAGGGCGACCAGGGCGAAACCCAGCAGCATGGGCATGCGTCGGGGCTTGAGGTCGGGGGTAAACTGGAAACTGGCCCGTCCGAACAGGACCACGGAAAAGGCGAAGAGGCCCCAGCGCAGGTCGGGCATGTAGTGGTGGCTGAAGAAGTTGATGTAGCTGAGCACGGCCAGCAGCCAGGGTCCCCACAGGGGTGGATAGTTCTCGAAACGGATCTCGAACAGTCGCCAGGCCCGGGCGATATAGCTGCCTATGGCGGCGTACATGAAGCCCGAGAACAGGGGCACCCCGCCTATGCGCAGCAGGGAGGCCTCGGGATAGATCCATGAGCCGTGCGCGGTCTTGAACACCTCCATGGCTGTGCCGACCACGTGAAAGATCAGGATGACCAGGGCCTCATCCCAGCGCTCCAGCTTCGTGGCCAGGAACAGGGCCTGCAAAGCCACCGCCGCCAGGACCAGGACGTCATAGCGCGACAGGGCGGCGTCGTGCGGCCAGAGGAAATGGCTGGTGATCAGCAGGAAGACCATGGCCCCGCCGAACAGGCAGGCCCAGGCCTGCTTGAGGCCAAACAGCAGGAACTCATAGGCAAAGGCGTTGAGCCGTGACCTCTGCGCCCAGGGCCGCGCGGCGGCGTCGAAGGCCTGGACCCGGCCCTTGATGATGTCCTTGAGACTCATGAAGCCGATACTGCCCTTTGGGCTCCGACCTGGCCACACAGGGCAGCTACCCGACGCCTTTTCCTCATCCTGAATCAACAAGTTCGATCAGCCCTCCCGTCGCGACACGAATGTCCGCTTCGGCACCCACCCGCAGAGGTTCGAAGGTGTAAGGTCAGGCCCCTTCTCCCCGGCAGATTCTTTCAAAGCCAATCGCATGCGCGTCACCGGATGGTACAGTTACGACTGGTTTTCCACAGTCCCGGGCATGGACCGCGCCTTCCGGTTTTCCGACGCCGTGGCCCAACAGGAACGCTGGCTCTCAAGTCCGCAGATCTGGTCCGCCTTCATCCAGGGTGTGCTGGAATGCCAGGATGTCGCAATCGGGCAATGCGCCAGACGGGTCCCCATCCGGGCCCTGGTGGCGAGCCTCAAGATCATGTTGTCAGCCCGGGACCTGGAGGACGCCATCCTGAAGATGCGGACCTTCAACCGGCTCGCAGATCTCCCTATCAGCGTTCACCTGCAGGTCGAGGACGGGACCGCGTTTCTGGTCCTGGGCCTGGAAGGTGCCGATCCGCAGATCATGGCCGACCTGGAAGTCCTGTTCCTGACCTTCATGATGACAATCCTTGGCTGGATCACGGGCGGAACCCTTCCCTTCACCGCAGCCTATTCACGATCCGGATCCTTCCAGACCGCCCATGCCGTGCACCCGGATTTCGGTTGCGAGGTCAGGGCATCAGACTGGACCGGGGTGTGCCTGCCGGCCGCCTGGATCAATCTCACCCGTTCCAAAAATGTCGTCGAGGGAACGGTTTCAGACGCCATGAACTGGCTGCTATTTGGGAATTCGGGTGAACCCATGGCCGATAGTTCGGTGGTCCGCGTGAAATACTGAGGGAATACGTCTGTAAAATACCTGCATATATGTACTTATCAGACGTTTATGACGTCTGTCATTCCTGCGATTAGGTGAAATCCATTCCTGATTTTGTAGATTAAACTGTCTTCAAAATCAGACATGATATCAATAAAATATGCAAATGATGAAGATATATTGTTTGGATCGGCAAATCGGTTTATCAAGAATATTTCAATATGTGAAATTGCACCGATTTGTTAATCCAAGACAATGACTATTATTGGAGCCTTCAGCAGAAAATCACTGAATACGACGGTGAATCCATCTTATATCAATTTTGAATATTAATTATCGTAGATATGCAGGATCTTCTCGGCCTTCTTCAGCGATTTACAAATCTCCATCGTCAGTCTCTTACGGATTAATCCGATTTCCGTGATGACGAGAGGATCAGGTTCGCCAATGATCCGCACGGGCCGGACCACCTCACGGGGCAATCAAGATCAAACCAACTTGGCGCGACAACGGATTGACCGGATTTTCGCCATGCCGCCCTTCAATCGCCACTGCCCTTAGCCTGGCGGCAAGGCTATAGGAGGCCATGACCCAGTCCTACTTTCCGCAGGCTCAAAGCCAGGAGGCCCTCGAGCGGGGCGAGGCCTTAACCCCGCGCTTTGATGCCAATGGCCTGATTGCCGCCATCGCCCAGCACGCCGAGACGGGCGAGGTTCTGATGCTGGGCTGGATGAATGCAGAGGCGCTCAGCCAGACCCTCGACCTGGGCGAGGCGGTGTATTTCAGCCGCTCGCGCAATGAACTCTGGCGCAAGGGGGCCACCAGCGGCCAGGTGCAGAAGGTCGTCGAGTTGCGGATCGACTGCGACCAGGACGCCGTCCTGCTGAAGGTCCTGCCCCAGGGGGACGGCGGGGCCTGCCATGTGGGCTTCCGGTCGTGCTTCTACCGGGTGGTCAGCCATGGCCGGCTGATGGTGCAGGCCGAAGCCTGAAGCAGGTTCCTTGGGATCAGACCCGCTTCAGCGGGCCAATGCCCCTGGCGCCGTGGTCTGCGGTAAAGGTCTTCAGGGATTTGGTGGTGTAGGTCCTGTCCATGACTGTGGAGACGGTCACCCATTCGCCCCGGGCCTGGGTCTTCGTCAGGGTCAGAAGGACGAAGCCCTTTTCATCCTGGTTGGAGTCGATGACTTCGCGGTTGGTCTTGGCCAGGATGTCGCCGACCGGGAAGCCCTTCAGGTCGCCCCAGGGGCCGGGGCTTGTGATTCCCGCGGATCCGAATTCCACCGCCACCCGCGTGCCGCCCACAGGCGCGTCATAGAGTTCATTGGCCCAGAA
>CAIYSH010000022.1 GCA_903928755.1 uncultured Alphaproteobacteria bacterium
AGCCATGAAGATGGAACACGCTCTTGCGGCACCCTTCGACGGAATTCTTGAGGCTCTATCTGTCTCGGCGGGTGATCAAGTGAGTGAAGGCATCTCCCTGGCGCGGATGAAGGCGGCACCATAATGACCGTCCACATGATCCGGCTCTGTGTCGGATGTGACACGATCGATGACCTGCTGGCCTGGCATGCGGATCGTGCTGGCCCATGGACCCTGCACACCCGCATGACGCCCAAGCGTGCCGATGACATGCTGGACGGTGGGTCTCTCTATCGGATCTTCAAGGGTGTGATCCTTTGTCGGCAGCAAATTCTCGATATCCGCAGGGTGGGCGAGGGTGCTGCGGCCCGTTGCGAGATGGCGCTCAGTCCGGAGATCATCAAGGTCGAACCAACCCCTCGACGTCCGTTCCAGGGCTGGCGGTATCTGGACCCGAAGGATGCGCCTGCAGACCTTGCCCAGGGTGGGGAGGCCGGTATTCCCGACGACCTAGCGCGACAATTGCGCGATGCGGGTGTCTGGTAGCTAACCATTCATCGTCGGATTGTGGTTCATCCACAGGCGGATGGCACAACCTGCGTTGACGATCCCTTCTGGCTGGGCACAGGGTTAATACTGATCGGCCGGCATCTCGCGGCCGTGGAGTGGAGCGTTTCGTCCATGACCCAACCCAAGCTCATCGTCATCGGCAACGAAAAAGGAGGGGCGGGCAAGTCGACCCTCGCAATCCATATTGTCGCCGGTTTGCTCAATGGCGGGGCCTCCGTCTCGATTCTTGATCTGGATATTCGCCAGCAGTCCCTCGGGCACTTTTTTGCGAACCGGAAGGCCTGGCTGGACGCCAATGGCCAGACGGCCCCCATGCCGCGTGAACATGTCCTTGAGGCCCTGCTGGCCTCACAGCCCGAAGAGGTCGTGCTCGAACGATTTCAATCCGCGCTCGCTGAAGCCGCGGCCTCGGACTTCATCCTGATTGATACGCCGGGCGCTGATACGGCCCTCAGCCGGAATGCGCACAGCAAGGCCGACCTCATCGTCACCCCGATGAATGACAGCTTTGTGGATTTTGATACCCTGGGTGTCGTCGATCCTGTGTCCCTGGAGTTGAAGCGACCGAGCCTTTATTCCGAAACGGTCTGGAACAGCCGCAAGCAGAAGGCCATGGAAACCGGGCAAGCCATTGACTGGGTCGTGCTGCGTAATCGCCTTGCGCCGACCGAGGCCCGTAATCGCCGCAGGGTGGATGATCGGGTCCAGGCCCTGTCGCGTCGGGTCGGGTTCCGCATCGGCCCCGGGCTGCGCGACCGGGTGATATACCGTGAGCTGTTCCCATTCGGCCTGACCGTGGCGGACCTGTCTCCCACCATCAAGCCCGTTGCCATCAGCCTGCAACATGTCGCGGCGCGTCAGGAATTGCGGGCACTGATGGCATCGCTGAATCTGCCCCTTGATGGTGCGGCCAGGGTTTCTGTCGATTGATCTATTTTCTCGGAGGCGTCCTGGTCCTGATGATCCTGGAGTGGTTGCGCCAGGCAGGACCAAGGCTGAAACGCCGGGAATGGCGACTGGTTTCCGGCGGTATGGCGCTTGCCGCCTTTGCGGGGAGCGCCTTCGAGGGCATCAGGGGAGGCTGGTCTCCAGCGGTGATCCTTTTTCTGCTCGGCCTGTGGTTATCTTCAATGACCCGGGTATCTGGTGGTGAGCCCCGTCCAAAGGCTGGACCTGCAATGGCGGAGTCCCAGGCGCGACACCTTCTTGGAGTCGGTCCCGATGCCGGTCGCCAGGAAATTCTTGAGGCTTATGCTCGTCTGATCAAACTGGCCCACCCAGACAAGGGTGGAACAGATGGCCTAGCGGCGCAGATCAATGCGGCCAGGGATCGACTGCTCCGCGAGCTGTGAGCGGTCAGAAGACGTCCGCAAAACAGCTCGAGCTTCGCTGGCAGCGGCTGTCTGACTTCCGCCGAGGTCAAGGACCATGCACACCTGTCGCTTTTCCTTCAGGGCCCTGCAGGCATTGCGGGCACCAGACTCATCAAACCCCTTGAACTGAGCTTTCCAGAGCTTTCGGCCTCCAGCCTCGATGACAGGGGACGCTGCCCGTGTCTGGGCTGCGAATCGACGGCCAATGGTCCGGACCTGGGTTTCAGCCAGTTTCCTAGTATTGAAGGCCCCGACCTGGATCGCCCAGAACCCGTGTTCCTGTGCCCTGCCTTCGCGCATCGCAGAAACGTGCAGTCCGGTGGTCCTTGCATCGACAATCTGGAATTTCGACAGGTTCGCGGGTGCCGGTGCAGAGGTGAAAATGACCCTGTCTGCACTTGCTGCGGTTTCAGCCGAAGGGGCGGGTCTCGCATAAACCGGTGATGGGGCAGGCTCGAAGAAATTCTGCGCCACCATGATCTTCTCGCCGCTGTCCCGGCGGCTCATCACATTGAAGCCCGTGAGCATGAGACGTTCTGCGGTCTGGTCCCGCAGCGCATTGGAGGGGCCGCCCAGGACGACCGTAACTATCCGGCGATTGTCCCGCACGGCCGAGACGGCAAGGTTGTAGCCCGAGGCGTTCGTGAACCCTGTTTTGAGGCCGTCGACCCCCGGCATGCGGCCGAGAAGGCCATTGTGGTTGTTCATCACCTTGCCGCGAAAGGTGAACTGCTTCTGGCTGAACAAACGATAGTATTGTGGATAGTCGCGCATCACGGCCCGCGACAGTATGGCGATATCCCGGGCCGTGGACACCTGACGGCTGTCGG
>CAIYSH010000023.1 GCA_903928755.1 uncultured Alphaproteobacteria bacterium
GACTGTCTCCAGGGCGGGACATCGTCCACAATTTCATGGGGTTCTATACCGAGTTCGATCACTTCGATGTGGGGCGCGATCTCGATGTGGCGACCTGGGATTCCTATCCCCTGGGCTTTCTCGAGATGTTCGGGGAGTCGACCGAGGACAAGCTGCGCTTTCTGCGTCAGGGCCATCCCGATATTTCCGGATTCCACCACGACCTCTATCGCGCCTGCGGTCGTGGGCGCTGGTGGGTGATGGAGCAGCAGCCTGGACCCGTAAACTGGGCAACCTACAACCCCGCACCCATCCCCGGCATGGTCCGTGCCTGGACCTGGGAAGCCTTCGCTCATGGGGCGGAGCTGGTGTCCTATTTCCGCTGGCGGCAGGCCCCCTTTGCCCAGGAACAGATGCATGCAGGCCTCAATCGCCCGGACAATGTGCTGGACCAGGGCGGGACCGAGGCCCGACAGGTGGCCGGCGAACTCCAGCAGATGGGAGAGCTTGCGCCTTGCCGGAAGGCCAGAGTGGCCCTCGTCTTTTCCTATGAGGCCGACTGGCTGACCAGAATCCAGCCTCACGCCCGGGGGTTCCGCGCCCTGTTCCTGGCCTTTGAAACCTACAGCGCCTTGCGGAGGGCAGGTCTGGATGTCGACATGGTCGCGCCGGACGGTGACATGTCGGGCTATGATCTCATACTGGCACCGACCCTGCCGGTTCTTTCCGAGGATACCATGGCCCGGTTCGAGACCTCCGGCGCCGTGATTGTCTGTGGACCGCGAACGGGGTCGCGGACGCGGGAGGGGCATATTCCGGCCAATCTCGGGCCCGGCCCGCTCCAGGCACAACTGCCTGCCAAGGTCATACGGGTTGAGAGCCTGCGACCGGGGGCAGGACCAAAGGTCATGCTGGAGGGCACCGCCTATGACTCAAAGCTCTGGCGGGATGATCTGGAGACGGATCTTGTGCCCCTGGCCACATTTGACGACGGCAAACCCGCCTGGGTTTCAGAAGGCCGGTGGCATTACCTGGCCACCTGGCCTGGACCGGATCTGATGGACCAGATGGTCTCAAGGGTTGCGGCCCAGGCCGGGCTGACCCTCAATCCCATGCCGGAAGGGGTTCGCACCCGCGACCGTGACGGTGTCCGGTTTGCCATCAATTTCGCCCCGGAAAGCCGGATTGCGCCTGCCCCGTCGGACGCCATCTTCCTGCTGGGCGGTCGGGACCTGGAGCCCGGCGCAGTGGCAGCCTGGAAGATCGATTAGCTCAGGGTTTCGGCGAACAGGGCCAGAAGCTCGCGCCAATGCCGCTCTGCAGCATCGTGGTCATGGACCGGCATGTCTGGTGGCGCATAGCCGTGCTTTGCACCGCGATAGATGGTGACTTCAGCGTCGACCCCCGCCGCCTTGAAGGCCGCGTCGAGACGCTCACACTGGGCGTCATCAAATCCCCTGTCCATATCGGCACCAGCGACCAGGACCTTGGCCCGGATCTTCGGGGCCAGGAGGTGCGGGCTGTCTTCTGCGTCCGTTGCCAGATTGCCCCCGTGGAAGGCCCCCACAGCAGCGACCCGGTCCGGGAAGTTTCCAGCGGCCCGGATGACCGTTGACCCGCCCATGCAATAGCCGGTAACCCCGACCCGGGTCCCCTTGACCTGGGGCTGGGTGCCCAGGAAGTCGAGAAAGGCGGCCGTATCGGACATGCTCTTGTCCGGGCTGGTGGTCGCAAAGAACTTCCCGAAAATGGCCCGCCGATCTTCGTCTGACCTGATGGCCTTGATGTCGATGGGTTCATAGGGGCCGATTCGCCAGAACATGTCCGGCAGGAGGACGAAATAGCCAGCGTCTGCCAGTCTCTGGCTCATTTCGAACAGGGCCGGACGGATGGCCGGGGCATCCATGTAGAAAATCACCCCTGGCCAGGGGCCTTCGCCGGAAGATGGGATGAAGGTGAAGGCACGGGCGGCACCATCACGGGTTTGTATCGCGACTTCGGTCCGGCTCATGGTGGCTTCTTTCAGTGATCAAGGCGTTTGTTTTCGGTTCCCGGCTTCCAGTCGAAGGCAAGCAGCAGGGTTCGCTGCGAAGGCTCGAAGTTGTCGTCTGATAGCAGATAGAACCGGATCGTCCCGTCTTTGCCGGGCAGGGCGGTCAGTCCCTCGAAATTCTCCACAGAGTATGGCCGCTGCAGATCTAGCTGATCCAGCACCCGGCTGCCTGCGCCGGTGATGACGAGGGACACCCGGCTTCCACGCACGGGGTCCCATGCCCTGAGCAGATAGGCCAGCCCATCCGAAGCCAGGGGTGCCAGGGCGACGAGTTTGTAATCGCCTGGCCTTGGAATGATACGATCTGCCTCACAGCCCCTCTGCAGCTGACAACGCCAGATTTCACCCGTGGCTTCGCTGCCGACCAGATAGGCCGTCGGGCCCCTTTGCGGATCCGCAGCCAGACCTTCCATGCCGCCATTATTGGGAAAGTTCCCCTTGGGGGATGGAACCTCATGGGGCGGGCCGCCCTTGGCCGGATAGAGCAGTATGCGGTGGTGACGCTCAAAGCTGACCAGCCTGTCGCCATTGGCGAGAATGGCCAATCCTTCGGCGTCGGACTCCTGCTTCGTTGGCAGGGCCTTTCCCTCCGGCCCGATCAGGGCCGAAAGCAGGCCTTCCTTGACGTCTGCCAGCCTTCCCTGACGATCGGTGATCAGGCGCGCGGTGAAGTATGACCCCTCATCACTCACCGCGAACATCCGGCCGTCGGCCATGACACGAAGGTCAGACAGTCCGTGAAGCTGGGAGGTTTCAGCTGAGGAAAGCTGTATTCCGCCCGCATATTCAAAGGCACCAACGCGGAACTGGTCTGCATCGGCCGTGTTGAGCAGAACCGGAACGGCCGTCAGTGAGATGGCGGGCCCGGCGGTAACAGGTCCTGCAGGCATAGCGGGTGGCTGTGCGCAGGCCGCAAAGGCCAGTAACCCCGAGATCCAGAGCCAGGGCCTCATGCCACCGCCTTGCGGACTTCCTTGAAGGTCGATTTCCGAACCGGTCCCTGCGGCCCCTGGGTGGTGGGCGGTGGTTGCAGGAGACTGGCCATCTTCTTGGTGACCCGCCGGGGCTCCTCATCGAACAGTTCAGCCAGCTGGTCGACAATGGCACCTGCCAGTTGCTCGACATCGACGATGGTCACGGCCCGGCGGTAATAGCGGGTCACGTCATGGCCGATACCGATGGCGATCAGCTGCACCGGGCTCTTGGTTTCGATCTCGGAGATCACCTCGCGCAGATGGCGCTCGAGATAGTGGCCGGAATTCACCGACAGGGTGGAGTCATCAACCGGAGCCCCATCGGAAATGACCATGAGGATCCGTCGGCTCTCCGATCGGCCTATCATCCGCTGGTGGGCCCACATCAGGGCTTCACCGTCGATGTTTTCCTTGAGCAGGCCCTCGCGCATCATCAGGCCCAGATTGCGCCGGGCCCGTCTCCAGGGCGCGTCCGCGGACTTGTAGATGATGTGACGCAGGTCATTCAGGCGTCCGGGCTGTGCAGGTTTTCCGGCCTTGAGCCAGTCCTCGCGGCTGGATCCGCCTTTCCAGGCCCGGGTGGTAAAGCCGAGGATCTCGGTCTTGACGCCGCAGCGTTCCAGGGTGCGGGCCAGAATATCAGCGCAGATGGCAGCCACCATGATCGGACGTCCGCGCATGGAGCCGGAATTGTCGATGAGGATGGTGACAACCGTGTCGCGGAATTCGGTGTCGTCTTCATCCTTGAAGGCCAGGGAGGCGGTCGGGTCGACAATCACGCGGGTCAGGCGCGCAACGTCGAGAATGCCTTCCTCAAGGTCGAAGGTCCAGGTCCGGTTCTGCTGGGCCATCAGCTTGCGCTGCAGCTTGTTGGCCAGCCGGGAGACAACACTCGACAGGCTGGCAAGCTGCTGGTCCAGATAGGCCCGCAAGCGGGTCAGTTCCTCGGGTTCGCAGAGTTCCTCGGCCGAGACCACCTCGTCATTGGCGGTGGTGAAGACCTTGTAGGTAATCGCCTTGGCATCACCCTTCAGATCGGGGCGCGCAGGCTGGTCGCCCTCGCCCATGTCCGGCGGATCGTCCGTATCCTCTGCATTGGGGTCGTCTTCAGACGACATCATTTCGCTGTCGGCCTCTTCGCTTTCGCGGTGGGTCGCCTCGCTGTCGTCCATGGCGGTCTGCTGAGGGGATTGACCCTCGCCATCACCCTCGTCGCCGTCTTCCGAAGCTTCGGCTTCGCCCTCCTCGCCTTCTTCTTCCTGTTGGTCGGCCTGGTCTGGAGCATCGGACAGGTCATCACCCAGAGACAGATCCCGGAGTATGGTTCGGGCCATTCTGGCAAAGGCCTTCTGATCGTCGACGGCGTCGATCAGCTTGTCGATGTCTGACCCTGCCCGCGCTTCAATATCGGCCCGGAAGAGATCGACCAGCGGCCTGGCCTGAAGCGGCGGCTCCACCCCCGTCAGGCGTTCACGGACAATCAGGGAGACGATTTCGGCGATGGGTGGATTGCTCTGGGCCTCGATCAGATTGAAGACTTTCTTTGCCCAGGCTGCATCGTGCACAGCCTTGAGGTTCTCCCGGACCCCGCCCAGGGCATTGGCCCCCAGGGCCTCGATCCGGGTCTGTTCCAGGGCATCATAGACGGGCTGACCGGCGGCCGAGCCAGGACGGGTCCGGGCGTGGATGGCCGGATCGTGGTTGGCAATCCGCAGGGCCATCTGGTCGGCCAGGCCGCGTATACGGGCCGCATCTGCAGGGGTCAGGTCTCTGGGCGGGTGAGGTAGTACGGCCCGGTTACCCTGCAGGACAGGGCCTTCGCCCGAATAGACGATTTCAAGATCCGGACTTTCTGCAAGCGATCGGGTGGCATTCGCCAGGGCGCGCTTGAAGGGCTCGATCGGACTTTCAGGGTTCTTGGACATGGTGTTCCCTCATAGCCCGACCTTTCCCGGCGGCAAAGCGTGGCGCGCCGTTATTTGCGTGCGCGCCAGGCGTCTGACTGGGATCCAACCACTGAAATCAGGTCACCCATGGTCAGGTTCATGTCGATCAGATGGAGGCCCCAGTCTTCACTGACCCGGGTTCCGACCATGACGTCCCCTCGGATATCGTCCAGGCGGGGGTCGCCAGGGTCTGCATTCACATGGACTTCAAGGTAATTGAACCCGTTCTTCGAGACGCATTGGCCGGTCAGAAGGCCGGGGGTCGAAACAAAGGGCGTGCTGATCTGTGTTCCTGCCGCGACCCATTTTGACGGATCCTGGCCGTTACCCTTTGTGGCCAGATAGTCATGCAGCAGGGCAGGTCCACCGCCCAGGCTGGCGGGATTGGTGCAGGCAACGACCATGGCCGAGCCGGGCTCCCGAGGGCGTCCGAACCGGCTGTTTGCTGGCGGCGGGATGGTGTCCCGGAAGCTTGCAAAGGCAATGGCGCACCCGGTCTGGGACGTGCTGCGGCAGATGGGAATGGACTTCAACAGGCCGGTATCCTTGCCCGGTTCGACCGGAAGGCCGGTGCCGGCGAGAATGGCCGATACCAGCAATTTCTGGGAGGCCTTGCCGTCGATTTCATTGACCAGCAGACGGGTCAGGACACCTGATCCCTGGGAGTGGCCGATGAGGACCACGCCCCGGCCCTTGTTCTCATTGGCGAGGTAGTAGTTCCAGGCATCGACAACATCCTGATAGCCAGTGTCCGGCCTGGGTGCCGAGGCGGATATACCCCCGGGCAGGGGCTGGCCAGTTATGGTCGCCCTGAGGGCGGTCAGGGTGAATTGACGATACATGGGTGCATAGACACGACACCTCGACGCAAACCGGGAAAGCTGCTGCTCCACGACACTGTTTTCCTCTGCATCGGGAATCATGTC
Organism: uncultured Alphaproteobacteria bacterium; assembly: GCA_903928755.1. Lineage (GTDB taxonomy): Bacteria > Pseudomonadota > Alphaproteobacteria > Caulobacterales > Caulobacteraceae > Phenylobacterium. The sequence goes on from CAIYSH010000023.1 coordinate 5,879, forward strand.
GGACAGGATCGACTTGTCGTTGGAAACGGTTGGATAGACGTAGAAGCAGTCAATCGGGGCCTTGGGATCCGCTTTCCAGGCTTCGGCCTGCAGGCTGCCGTCCGCCTTGATGACGGTGGCGGAATTATCTGCCGTGCACGCATCGCTGCGACCGGGCCAGCAAAGCCAGGACGATTTTGCGGCATAGTCATTCTTCGGGGTCGGCATCTGGGCCGCGGCTGGTGGGGCCATGATTGTCACCAGCAAGGCGGCGCTGAGGCCTGTAAGGCAGGTCCTGAACATGATGTCCTCAAATCGGTCTTGTGATTATGGGGAAATCATCCGGCCTGGGCTTATCAAGGTCCAGCGGTAAATCGTCTGGGCCTGTCCGGATCCTCAGATCAATCCCGGCTCAGCGCAACAGATCCTAGGCCGCCGCAGAGTTGGCATGCCTTGCCGATGAGTCTTCAAGGGCTTTGACAATGGCGGTCATCATCTTGCCCACCTCGATGGGTTTGGAAATCGTGCCGGAAAGGCCTGCTTTCCTGTACTCCAGGACATGATGGCTCATGACATTGGCGGACAGGGCAAGGATCGGCGTTGGGTGCCGGCCCTCCTGGGCCTCCCAGGCCCGGATCCTGGTTGTGGCTTCAATGCCATTCATTTCCGGCATCTGGATGTCCATCAGGACGATGTCGTAGGTTCCGGCCATGAGGGCAGCCACCGCCTCCTGACCACCGCCCACGATTTCAAGAACGATGTTCATGGGTTCAAGCAGGGCTCTGAGGATCAGCCGATTGGTCTCGTTGTCTTCTGCGGCGAGAATGCGGACCGGGGCACCGTCAGGGCTGATGTCGGGTGTCGCAGGGTCATCAAGCTCGGACAGGATGGACGAACACCGTTTGACCGGCAGATCGAAGGTAAAGGTCGATCCATTTCCGACTTCGCTTTTCACGCTGATCTGTCCTCCCATCAGGGTGACCAGTTCGCGGGAGATGGCCAGACCAAGGCCCGTTCCGCCAAATCGCCGGGTCGTGGAGGCATCCACCTGACTGAACTTCTGGAACAGGTCATTTACCCGGCTTTCCGGTATGCCTATGCCGGTGTCACGGACGATGAACCTCAGCCCCAGAATGGATGGCTCCACGCGGACGACGATTTCTCCTGAGCCGGTAAACTTGACGGCGTTGGAGACCAGGTTGGAGATGATCTGCCGCAACCTCGCGCCGTCACCCATCCAGATTCCCCGCGCATCGCGTTCGACTTCAAGTCTCAGGGCGACCCCCTTCTGGCTGGCCAGAGGGCTGAAGCTGGCGCAGGCGACCCCCATGGCATCGACCACATCGAACTCGTGATTGTCGATTTCCAGGCGCCCTGCCTCGATCTTCGAAAAATCCAGGACATCGTTGAGGACGGTCAGCAGGCTCTCGCCGGAATCCCGGATGATGTTGAGCCGCTCGACCTGGTCTGGTGTGAGCTCCCGGCGGGCCATGACCTGGGTCATGCCGAGAATGCCATTCAGGGGGGTGCGGATTTCATGGCTCATATTTGCCAGAAACTGGGATTTCGCAATATTCGCGGCGTCCGCCTGATCCTTGGCGCGCACAAGGGCATCCATGGTGCGATCCAGGGCATCTTCACCCGCCGCCATTTCACGGAAAATTCCCCGGATCCGGTAGGCGAGCGCTATCGAGGCGGCTGTGATCAGGACAAGGCCCAGCAGCACAAGGGGTGTCGCTTCCTTCAAGGCCATCAGGCCGGGTCGGCTGGGTGTCCAGGCAATGTTACTGCCGACAAAACCATTGATGTCTACGAGGGCAACCTCTGCCGTACCGGGATGGCTGCGCGCCGGTGCAACATGCAGATCACGAATCCTGAATTCGTGGATCCCGTCTCTCAGGCCTGCTGAGTCCAGTTTCCGGACAATCACCGTGATCGGGGTCGGACCCGGCAGGCGGCGGACAGTCGCGGTTTCCGGAACAATCCGGCCCGCTGCAATGAGATAGGCTTGGCCATCCGAATTCACGATGCCTGATCCTGCCAGGACGGCTTCAATGTCCAGCTGGTTGGCCAGATATGGAACCCTGCTGTTCATTGCCTCCTGATCGCGGATCTGCAGGATCAGGGGTTGAAGGGCTGACGCAAGGCGATCCATCTCCCGGCCATCCAGACCGGTGCCCTCTGCAGCCCAGGCTTTTACGACCTGATTTTTCGAGTCCAGCAGGATGGCGGCGTCCTGCTTGAGGTTGGTCAGGAAATAATGCCCGATTTCAAAATCGGCCCATTTGAGATCCGGACGACCTGACAGTGACAGGTAGGCATCGTCCCATGCACCGAAATTCTCGATGTCATGCGTCATCTGCACGGCCAGATCGTCCAGATGCTCGGCGACGATCCTGCGTTCCTGTGCAACTTCAGCCTTGTCGGACTGAACGGTCATGTGGGCGAAAAGACTGACACATCCTGCCAAAACCAGGCCAATCACGACCAGACCCAGCTGGACGATGCGTCGCATCGCCTTGCGCCTGTAGTGTTTGTTGGCTGACATGTGCGCTCTGGGGTGCTCCTCCCCAGCATCATGCGGCACACCTGTCTCAAAAACGTAAACTGTCAGGACATAGGCTGACACAAGGTCCAGTGGACTATGGTTGTCTGCAGCGACCCGAGGTCAGACCTGAGTCCAGATCAGGAAACGCGAATGCGGGCCGTGCTTTCCGGAAGGTCCTGCCCGAAAGCGCGCTGGAAGAATTCGGCAACGGCACCGCGCTCCAGTTCGTCGCATTTGTTGAGGAAGGTCATCCGGAATGAGAGGGCCAGATCTCCGCCGAA
>CAIYSH010000024.1 GCA_903928755.1 uncultured Alphaproteobacteria bacterium
CTGGAAGGTCAGCTTGGCGGTCTTGCCGATGATCGCTTTCAGGCGCTCAGGATCGCTCTCGCCCGGGGCCTGGACCACAATGCGGTCAACACCCTGACGCTGGATCGAAGGTTCCTTGGTGCCGAGGGCGTCAATGCGGCGGCGGATGATTTCGATGGACTGCTCCACCGCCTTGCCGGCCTCGGCCGCCATGGCCTGATCGGAAAAGCTCATCTTGATGTGCTGGTCATCACCCTGACCGATGGTCACATCCCGGCCCGTGCCGTTCGGCAGGGGCGCACCGACCCGGTTCCGCAGCAGGTTCATGGCGTCGTTGACCCTGGCCGGATCAGTGATCCGCACCAGGACATCGCCGCCAACCTGACCCAGATCGGTGAAGTCGATCTTTTCTTCGCGCAGGGTGGCGCGGGTGTCTTCGATCAGGTTGGTGATCTTCTCAACCCGCAGGGCCTTGGTATCCACCGACAGCAGCAGCATGGAGCCGCCCTGCAGGTCGAGCCCCAGATTCAGGGTCTTTTTCGGCATGAAACCGGGCAAGGCGTCCCGTGTGCTCTGGGGCAGGACGTTGGGCAGGGTGAACAGGATTCCAAGGATCACGGCCGCCAGGACCGAGAACGTCTTCCACCGCGACGGCGCAATCATGGAGTGGGCCTAGACCTTGGCGTCGTTGGCTGCGGCGGCAGGTTCGCCCCGGGTACGGACGTCTGAAATCATCGCCTTGACCACCTTGATGGTCACGCCCTGGGCGATCTCGAGGCCGATTTCCTTGTCTTCGACCCGGACCACCTTGCCGATGACCCCGGAATTCAGCACCACGGTGTCATTGCGCTTGACCCCGGCGACGAGCGCCTGATGAGCCTTCATCCTCTGTTGCTGCGGGCGGATCATCAGGAAATAGAACAGGACGAACAGCGGCACGAAGAACAGCAGGGAGCCAAAAGGCTCCGGCAGGCCAGCAATGCCGGATGCAGCAGCGCCGGTTGTCTGGGCAAAAGCAGGGGTGGCGAACATGGCCTCTCCGGTCGTCATTAGGGGCGCAGCCGTGCGCCCGCGTTCAAAGTCGCCGGAAGCTAAGGGTTCGCACCTGGTTTTGCAATGGAACCCGGCAGCCGCTAATCACTCTATCCATGATAAGTGATCTGAAACCTGTCCTCGAGCGCATTGCCCAAGCCCTGGAACGCATGGCGCCGCCGCCGCCGGCTGCCCCAGACTTCAGCGCAGCGTGCCTGTTTCGACATGACGCGGCCGTAAGTGCCTTCCGGCCTGCTCCGGACTATCCCCTGGCCCTGGCCAGTCTGGTAGGGGTCGACCGCCAGAAGGAGAGGTTCCTGGAAAACCTGCAGAGATTCGCCGCCGGCCTGCCCGCCAACCATGTCCTGCTGTGGGGTGTCAGGGGCACAGGCAAGAGCTCACTGGCCAAGGCGGCCTTCATGGCGGTGGCCAGCGGCTCTCCAGCCCTGAAGCTGGTGGAAGTGGATCGTGACGAAATCACGGCCCTGCCCGACCTTTTTGACGTCCTGAGACAGCGTGCCGAGCACTTCCTGGTCCTCTGCGATGATCTGTCCTTCGAGGAAGGAGCCGACGCCGCCAAGGCCCTGAAGTCCGCGCTTGAGGGTGGGGTCTCCGGCCCGCCCGCCAATGTCCTGTTCGTGGCGACCTCCAACCGACGCCACCTCATGCCGAGAGGCGATGATGAGGCCCGGGGCCTGATCGCCACAGCCGAGGACGCGGAAGAAGAGATCAGCGTCTCGGACCGGTTCGGTCTGTGGATCGGTTTCCCGCCCATGGATCAGCCAACCTATCTGGCGGCAGTGACGGCCTATGCCGAACGCCATGACCTGGCGGTGGTGAATCTGGAGCGCCGGGCGCTTCAGTGGGCCCAGCTCCGGGGCGGCCGCAGTGGTCGGGTGGCCTGGCAGTTCATCCGCGATCTGGCCGGTGAGCTTGGAAAGACCCTCCCCCTCTGATCCGGCGCACGATTGAGGGGCCCATTTTAAAACGCTTGTTCAAAACCTGATTGTCAAAATCGCCCTCCCCCGGCATAAGTTTCACATCCCAGGGAGGACTACCTAAATGCGTGAAGCTGTCATCGTTTCCTATGCTCGCACCGGTCTGGCCAAATCCGGCCGCGGCGGATTCAACATCACCCCGCCGATGAGCATGGCGGCTCACGCCATCAAGCACGCCGTCGAGCGTTCGGGCGTCGAAAAAGACTTCGTTGAAGATTGCTATCTGGGCAACAACGCCCACGGTGCCGCCAATATCGGCCGTCAGGCTGCCCTGCTGGCCGGCATGCCCGTGACCACGGCTGGCGTCTCGGTCAACCGCTTCTGCTCGTCAGGCCTGCAGACCATCGCCATGGCCGCCAACCACATCCGCGGCGACGGCGCAGACTGCGTTGTGGCTGGCGGCGTGGAAAGCATCTCCATTCCCGGCGGCGGCATGGGCCGTGAAGCCATTGACCCGGAACTGGCCAATATTGCCCCGGCCATCTTCATGGCCATGATCGACACCGCCGACATTGTGGCCGAGCGCTACAAGGTCAGCCGTGAATATCAGGACGAATATTCCCTGCTTTCGCAGCAGCGTATGGCCGCGGCCCAGCAGGCCGGCCTGTTCGCCGACGAAATCGTGCCGATGAAGACCAAGATGAAGGTCGTCAACAAGGAGACGAAGGAAGAATCCATCGTCGACTACACGGTCGATCGTGACGAATGCAATCGCCCTGAAACCACCCTCGCGGGCCTGTCCAAGCTCGAACCTGTCAAGGGCGCAGGCAAGTACATCACGGCCGGCAATGCCAGCCAGCTCTCCGACGGTGCCGCCGCCGTGGTGCTGATGGAAGCCAAGGAAGCCGAGCGTCGTGGCCTGACCCCCATGGGTCGTTTCGTGTCCTGGGCCGTCGCCGGCTGCGAGCCTGACGAAATGGGCATCGGCCCGGTGTTCGCCATCCCCAAGCTGCTGAAGCGCCAGGGCCTGACGGTCGACGACATCGACATCTGGGAACTGAATGAAGCCTTCGCCAGCCAGTGCCTCTATTCCCGCGACAAGCTGGGCATTGATCCGGCGAAGTACAATGTCAATGGCGGCTCGATCTCCATCGGCCACCCCTTCGGCATGACCGGTGCCCGCCTGACGGGCCACATCCTGCAGGAAGGCAAGCGTCGCGGTGCCAAGTGGGGCGTTGTGACCATGTGCATCGGCGGCGGCCAGGGCGGCGCCGGCCTCTTCGAGATCTACTAGGATCTACCCCAGTCCCCGCAGCCTTCCAGCTGCGGGGATTTTTCTTTATCCAGGGTTTGTATCATGGCGACGTCCGCACGTTATCCCCTGCTGTTCTCGCCCCTGGATCTTGGCCCGGTGCGCCTGAAGAACCGGGCCATTATGGGGTCCATGCATACGGGTCTGGAAGACATTCCCGGCGGCTATGAACGTCAGGCCGCCTATTTCGCCGAACGCGCCCGGGGCGGCGTCGGCATGATCATCACCGGCGGCATTTCTCCCAACACCGATCCCGGCGCCCGGGGCCGGCTGGCGACGGCTGAAGATGCTGCACAACACCGGATCGTCACCACGGCCGTTCACGCCGCCGATCCCGACGTGAAGATCTGTCTGCAGATCCTGCACGCGGGCCCCCTGTCGCGGGGCGATGAATGCGTCGGCCCCTCGGCTGTCCGCTCCCGCATCAGCCCCCAGGTCCCCCAGGAACTGGACGACGCAGGCATCGAGAAGCAGTTCTCCGACTTCGCCAACTGCGCCAGCCGCGCAAATGAAGCCGGCTATGACGGGGTCGAGATCATCGGCTCGGCCGGATACCTGCTCTCGACCTTCCTGGTGGAAAAGACCAACCGGCGCACCGACCAGTGGGGGGGTCCCTTCGAGAACCGCATGCGATTCCCGGTGGAGATTGTCCGTCGGGTACGCGAGGCCGTCGGCCCCGACTTCATCGTCATCTTCCGC
>CAIYSH010000025.1 GCA_903928755.1 uncultured Alphaproteobacteria bacterium
GCGAATACACAAAGGCCTGTGTCCGAATGGCCCAGACGCTTGCTACTATGATTCCCACTGTCAATGCCCACGCCCACCACGGCATCGGATGCATCCACCCTTCCAGTGCAACCATTGTTGCCCCCATAAACACCGCTGCATACGCCTGATTTAACGAGGGGCGCCAGTCAAAGGGATTTGCAATCATGACAAACGGCATTACAAAGAAGCTGATTGCCGCCATACCGAAAAAGCTTCGTCCCTAGGGACGGTTGTCTGGGCGAGGGCTCGGGTCCTGTGTTAGGCCGGTCCTGACAGGAGTTCCCCATGCATCTCGCCCGCTTTCCCCGTGCCCGTTTCGCCCATCTTCCCACGCCGCTGGAGCCCATGCCCCGGCTGAGCGCAGAACTGGGCGGCCCCAGTCTGTGGGTCAAGCGGGACGACTGCACCGGTCTGGCTGGCGGCGGCAACAAGACCCGCAAGCTGGAATTCCTGCTGGGCGAGGCCCTGGCCCAGGGGGCCGACACCCTGGTGACCCAGGGCGCGGTCCAGTCAAACCATGTCCGCCAGACCGCCGCCGCCGCGGCACGTTACGGCATGGCCTGCGAAATCATCCTCGAAGAGCGGGTCGCTACCAATGCGCCCGACTATAACGAATCCGGCAATGTCCTGCTGGACCGGCTCATGGGCGGCAGGCTGCGCAATGTGCCCGCCGGGTCGGACATGAATGCCGCCCTCGAAACCGTGGCAGAGGAAGTCCGCGCCCGGGGCGGAAAGCCCTATGTCATCCCCGGCGGCGGCTCCAACACCATCGGTGCCCTTGGATATGTGGACTGCGCCATAGAACTGGTGAACCAGGCCAATGCCCAGGGTCTGGTCATTGACCGTATCGTCACGGCCACCGGCAGCGCCGGAACCCATGCCGGCCTGGTGGCAGGCCTGGCCCTGGTCGGGGCCGACATACCGATCCTCGGTATCGGCGTCCGCGCGCCGAAGGAGACCCAGGAAGCCAATGTCCACAAGCTGGCCGTGGCGACCGCCGAACTGCTGGGCCACGGCGACCGGGTCACCCGCGACATGACCGTGGCCAATTGCGACTATGTGGGGGCCGGCTATGGCCTGGTGGACGATGCGGTCATCGAGGCCCTGAAGCTGGCCGCCCGGACCGAGGCCCTGCTGCTGGACCCGGTCTATACCGGCAAGGCCATGAAGGGTCTGATCGACCTGTGCAGAAAAGGCCACTTCAAGGACGAGACCGTGGTCTTCCTGCACACTGGCGGAGCTCAGGGCCTGTCGGGCTATGCCACGGTCCTGGAAGGCCACCTGTCATGAGCAAGGTCCTCGGTGTTCTGGGGGGCATGGGTCCGGCGGCCACCCTCGACTTCCTGGCCAAGATCCAGACCTTCACCCCGGCGAAGAAGGACCAGGATCACATCCGGGTCCTGGTGGACATCAACCCCCAGGTGCCGGACCGCAACGACCCCTTTGCCAAACCCGGCCCGATCCTGGCGGAGATGGCGGGCGCCCTGCGCGGGGCCGGGGCCGATGTCCTGGCCATAGCCTGCAACACCGCCCACGTTCATGCCGGCCTGATCAGCCGGTCTTCCGGCCTGCCCCTGATCGACATGATCGCCACCGGCGCAAGGGCGGCCCGTGACACCGGTGCCCGCCGGGCCGGCGTTCTTGGCACCCGGGATGCCGTCAAACTCTACCACGAATACCTGGCGGCCCAGGGCATGGGTCTGGTCACCCTGCCCGCCGAAGCCCAGACGGGCTTCATGACCCTTCTGAACATGATCAAGGCCGGAGACCGCAGCCCTGCTGTGCGCCAGGGCATGGCCGACCTGGCCCGGATCCTGGTCAGCGAAGGGGCCGAGGCGGTCATCGCCGGCTGCACCGAAGTGCCCCTGGTCCTGACCCCCGGTGAGGTTTCCGTCCCCCTGCTGGACGCCGGAGAGTTGCTGGCCCGTCGCTGCGTCAATGTCTGCCTGGGCCTGGAGCCGGTGCCGGTGATGGAAGGCTAGAGCGCCGACCCGGAAAGGCTGGGATCTACGAACTGGATACCGGCCTCCGCCGGTATGACCGGGGGTGGGCATGCCGCAGCATTTCA
>CAIYSH010000026.1 GCA_903928755.1 uncultured Alphaproteobacteria bacterium
ATGGCATCGGCCAGGGTCTCGGCATGGACCGGAACCGAAACCAGGCCCAAAAGGAGTGCGGCGGTGGAAGCCGCGGCGACGGGAGCACCACGAATTCTTCTAGACATTTAACAACCCCGACCACAGCGAGAGAAAGGCTCCCCCCCTTATGACCGCCGAATTGCCCGACGACTAGTGGGGGTTACCCTAGGCTTGATTCACGCCCGGAGGAGAAAGCCCTCAAGGTGGCGACTAAAAGGCAAATCCCGCTGAAAATTCAAATCCGGCCAGAATTGGGGGCGTGGCGTCAAAAAGTTCCCGGCGGCCGAAACCATCGCTGTTCCGGACGTAAAGGCAGGCCTTTCCCACGGGACCTTCCCGCTCGACCAGCGCCAACCGCCCCCCGGGCGCAAGGGCATCCAGCCATGACTGGGGCGCACGGGTCACAGCGCCCTCGACAATGACCAGATCAAACGGTCCTGCCGGAATTGCCCTCAGATCATCTCCGTCATGGCGAATCACCTCGCCACCGATTTCAGCGAGGATGGCCGCAGCATAGGGTGCCGCAATCGCCAGAACCCGCTCGCCCGCAACAGGCTTTGTCGCCTGCAAAAGCTTTGCGACATCCCGCGGCTTGAGGAGGGCCCGTCCCGGTGCATATTCGATGGCAGCATCGGTATAGGCCAGATAGGCCTTGCCTGCGGGGGCAAAGGCCTCACGAGGCAGCGCCATCATGGCGTCCTGAATGCGCAGGTCAGTGACATCGGCAGTCCGCACCTGGCTGTCGACCATGTTCGAACGGGCAGCGGCGAGATCGGTCATGGTTCTTGAAAATCCCTCAGTATCTCTGGCTGCTTATAGGTCTCTCGCCGCCAGGAAGGCAATCGGGAGCCGCGAAGGTGATTGCCGGTTTGGTTCGGTTCTGTTAGCGGTCCCCACCTTCCGGCCATGCCGGGACTTGGCCTGATGGCGGAGTGGTTACGCAGCGGACTGCAAATCCGTGCACCCCGGTTCGATTCCGGGTCAGGCCTCCACAAATTCCAGAGCGGGAAAGCCCGCCGATCGGGGTGGTTCAGGACATGGCGCTTTCGCTTCAACGGCGGTTCACCACGCCTGAACCGGACGAATCCCTCGAATCCCTTGCCGCCCGGTCCCTGCCCGACCTGCCTCTTGATGTAGCGATGGAGCACATCCGCGGCTGGAACCTCCACATTTTCCTGATGCGGCGACCTCGCGGCCTGCTGCTGGGTGGCGATGTCGTCTTCATCGAACCACCGCAGACATGAAGGAAGCTGTCGTTCTGGCAGCGGAGGTGGCCGCCGGCCACGATGGGGAGGTCGATCTTGTGCTGACCCTGTCCTACGAAAATGGTGTCGTCGGAACTGTGATCCTCGATGCAGACACCGCTTTTGAAATCATGCAATCCTGTGGTGCCACCAGTTCCGCTGACCTCGTCGGCAGGGCCTGGCACGACATTCTCAAGGGGATTTGAATGTTTGATATCCTGATCCGGAACGGCAAGGTCGTCGATGGCACCGGTGCCCGGGCATTCCTGGGCGATGTGGGCATCACGGATGGCAGGATTGTCGCCATCGGCCCTGAACTGCAGCAGGAGGGCCGGCGGGTCGTCGATGCGTCCGGTCTGGTGATCGCCCCCGGCTTCATTGATCCCCATACCCATTTCGACGTCCAACTGCTCTGGGACGGCGCGGCAAAGCCCGCCCTTGAACATGGGATCACCTCTATCATTCCCGGAAACTGTTCCCTGTCCCTGGCCCCTCTGAAGGCAGACGACCGGAAAACCCTGATCGGCATGTTCCAGCAGATCGAGGAACTTCCGCCCGAAGCCTTTACCCAGGCCTTTGACTGGACCTGGGAAGACTTCGCTGGCTATCGGGCGGCCATCGAGCCGGCCCTGGCGGTGAATGTAGCCCCCCTGGTCGGGCATAGCGTGATCCGGCTGTGGGTCATGGGGGCAGATGCCCAGCAGCGAGCTGCCAGGCCCGACGAAATTGCCGCCATGCAGGATCTGCTGCGCGAATGCCTTGAGGCCGGAGCTGTCGGCCTCTCAACAAGCTTTGTCGATGTCGATGAAAATGCCCGGCCGGTGCCCAGCCGCTTCGCCCAGTTCCAGGAACTCGACGCCCTGTGCGCCGTGCTGGGCGAGTTCGGCCGAATGCTTCAGATCGTCCCGGAGTTCTACGACACAGACATCACCATTGCCCGTATCGACCAGTTGGCCGAGCTGTCGCTGAAGCACAGGATACCGACGACCCTCTCGCCGGTCTTCGACAACCGCCAGTCCCCCAACAATGTGCCGAGAACCCTGGCCCGGATTGAGGAACAGACGGCACGCGGGGCACGGGTCTGGCCTCAGATGCAGACCCGGCCCATCGACATCAGCTTCTCCTTGCTGCGGCCGAGCCTGTTCTTTGCCCGGCTTCCAGGCTGGATCAAGGTGCTGCGCCTGCCTGTGCCAGAGCGGATGATCGCCCTGCGGGATCCGGCGACGGCAGACAGGCTGGTCGCTGATGTCGGTGAAGACGGCGGCGAACGCCTTATGGGCAGGCTGGTTGTCCGTGGCGGCGGGGAAGCTCCCGACCATCTTGTCGGTCGAACCCTTGGAGAGATAGCCGCCGAACGGGGCGAAGTCCCTGCAAGAGCCCTGATTACCCTATCACTGGAGAATGATCTCTCGATTGGCTTTCTGGCGGCCAATGGAGGGCATGACTCGACCGAACGGATCGGCCCCATGCTGGCCAATCCCCTTGTCCACATCGGGGCCAGCGATGGCGGTGCGCACCTCACCTCATTCTCGACCTATGGCGATACCGGCTACCTGTTCAGCGAGTTCGTCCGCAAATCCGGAGCCTTGAGCCTTGAACTGGCGGTCCGGAAAATCACATCCGATACGGCAGAGATCTGGGGACTCAAGGATCGAGGGCTCCTGAAACCCGGCTTTGCGGCGGATGTGGTGGTGTTTGACCCCCAGATCATTGCCCGTGGTGAGGAACGCCCGGCATTCGACATGCCCGGGGGCGGAATGCGCTATGTGCGCGACTCCATCGGAATCGACACGGTTCTGGTCAATGGAGAGGTCGCCTGGTCCAAGGGCAGCTATTCGGACTCAGCCACCGGACGGGTCTGCGAACTGACCTGAGACGAGGTCTATTCCGGCGTGTTGCTGGTCCCGAGCGCTGTCTTGGCCTCATCGGAGCGCAGGGCATCGACAGGACAGGTATCGCCCAGGCGCTTTGCATCCGTGGTGGCCTTGCCTGACAGGGGAATGCCGCCGATACGGGTGGAGATTGACATGACAAGCCTGAAGCTTGTGGGCGAATAGGTCCCCTGTGCGGTCACGTAGGCCACCTGACCTTTCTTGGTCGCGCAACTGCCCTTGAGCCTTATCTTGCCATCCCCGGTCGCCCGGGTCGGATAGGTGCAGTCATAGTGTCGATTGCTTGGCCCGTTGAGGACCTTGGCGATTTCGGACCCGACCAGGCAGCGGTGCTCGATTTTCCTGGCAGAAAACAGAAGCGTCGCCGTTTCACCGACCTCCCAATAGCCGGGCTTCGGCTTGCCTTCGGGACCAGGCGCGGCCAGCGCCGGACCCGCGACCGAAGCTGCCCAAACCGTCGTCATCACCGCCGTGCGGACCAAGTGCATCTTCATCAACTCCTGAACAGGCGGCGTTAAGGCAGGGGCTTCCCGAACCCACCTTGCGACCACCTCGTGACCAAGGTGTGGCGTCGAGTCGGTCGGCCTTGTAAACTGTACAGATCAGGAGATTCCCTTGGCCAAGACCGCCCCAACCAGATCTGCACTGCCCGCCGACCGGCTGGAGGTGACTGTCGTCGTGCCAACGTTCAATGAGCGGGCCAATGTCGCAAGACTTGTCAGCAAGGTCGAGACTGTCCTTGCAGGAAAACACTGGCAAATCATCTTTGTTGACGACAATTCACCAGACGGGACGGCGGCAGAGGTCAAGGCCATTGCAGCGGAAGACCCTCGGGTCCAATGCCTGCACCGCATGGGGCGCCGCGGACTGGCGGGGGCGGTCATCGAAGGCATTCTGGCCAGCGCCGCGCCCTTTGTCGCTGTCATGGACGGCGACCTGCAACACGACGAACGCCTGCTTCCGCAAATGCTTCGGGCCCTGCAGGCCGACGAGGCCGACCTGGTGGTGGGTAGCCGGTATATCGGCGGAGAAGATGCCGACGCGTCGGCCCTTGGCGCGACCCGGGAGGCCGGCAGCCGTTTCGCAAACTGGCTGGGCCAGAAAGTTCTTCAGGTTCAGCTCAGCGACCCGATGAGCGGCTTCTTCATGATCCGCCGGGACAAGGTGGATACCGTGGCACCCAAGCTGACGACGGACGGATTCAAAATTCTTTTCGATATCGTCGCCTGTCAGACCGCGCCCCTGCGCACGCTGGAACTGCCCTACACCTTCCGCGCCCGGGAAGCCGGAGACTCAAAGCTGGATAACGGCGTGGTGGTTCAGTATCTGGGCCTGCTGACCGCCAAACTGACCCGGGACGCCATTTCGCCGCGCTTCCTGATGTTCGCCCTCGTTGGTGCCAGCGGCGTCGTCGTGCACCTTGCCATGCTCAAAGTCCTGCTGGGACTCAGCATGGTCTTCGCCCTGGCCCAGGGTCTGGCCGCCGTTGGGGCCATGACATCGAACTACCTGATCAACAATGCCGTCACCTATCGCGACAGGCGCAAGCACGGGTTCAGCCTGATCACCGGCTACCTCAAATTCTGTCTCCTCTGCAGCGTTCCCCTGGCTGCTAATGTGGCGGTCGGCACCGTCGTCTACGAGCGCGGCGCGGCCTGGGCTGCGGCGGGGGTCGCAGGGGCGATCGTGGCGGCCGCCTGGAACTATGTGACGACGTCCAAGGCGGTATGGTGACCACAGAGACTGCATGGCTCCAGCGCAGGCTGGGGCTGTTCGTCATCGCCGTGACCGCCCTCAGGCTGGCCGCTGCGGGGATCATTCCGCTGACCGAAGACGAGGCCTATTACCGGATCTGGGCGCAACATCTTCACCTTGGATATTATGACCATCCGCCCATGGTCGCCTGGTGGATCGCCCTGGGACAAAGGCTTGTCGGGAATTCTGCCTTGGGGGTCAGGCTTCTGCCTGTCCTTGGTGCTGGTATCGCATCCGTGCTGGTGGCCGCCATAACCCGGGATCTGGGTGCCAGTTCAGCCACGGCCCTGCGCGCAAGCCTCTGGTATAATGCGACGATTACCATTGGCCTTGGTGGCATTCTTGCGACCCCTGATGCCTCAGCGACGTTTTTCTGGGTCCTGACCCTCTGGGCGCTTGGGCGCCTTCATGCAGACCGGTCATCCAGGTGGTGGATCCTCGCCGGGCTCGCGGCCGGCTTGGCCTGCATATCCAAATATTCCGCACTCTTTCTCGGCCCCGGCATCCTGCTTTGGCTGGCGTCCACATCAAGAGGGCGCGAAACCCTCAAGACTCCCTGGCCATGGCTGGCCGCCATGCTGGCCGGTGCCGTCTTTTCAACCAATCTGGTCTGGAATGCCCAACATCACTGGCTGACCATGACAAAGCAGTTCGGAAGGGTCGCGCCGGAACACCTGAATCCGAAACACCTGGCCGATCTCTTGGCCACCCAGTTCCTCCTGCTGAATCCGATGATCGCCGTGCTGGCCGCCCGGAGCCTGCCGTTCGCCTGGCGGGATCGCGAGGGCCGCTTCACCCTGCCCATTCTGACCAGTCTGCCTTTCGGGGCCTACCTGCTGCTGCATGCCCTGCATGACAGGGTTCAGGCCCACTGGCCCGTCCCCCTCTTCGCAGGCCTGGTCATTGCGGCCGCCTTGATGGTGGAAAGGGATAGCCCGGAATCGAGGGGGGGACACCTTCGCGCGGTGGCAATCGGCACTGGCTATGCTGTGAGCCTGGGGCTCATCGCCTTCATCGCGTTTGGATCCATGCCTGCGCTCGGGCGTAAGGACCCGGTCCTGACCCTGCGTGGCTGGCCGGTTTTCGCAAAGACCGTCGATGCCCGGCGCAAGAATGCGGGGGCCGCCTGGATTGGCACGGTCGCCTATGGCACAGCCGCCCAGCTTGCAAATACCGGATCGATTACATCCCCCCTGCTTCAGGTCATTGAGCGGGAACGCTATCTGGATGCAGGCTTGCCCCCGGATCAAACCCTTCCAGGTCTGATCGTTGACCTTGATCGCCGTGTTGTGGCCAGCGACCTGGCAACCTGCTTTACCCACGTGAGGGCGCTGGATCAGATCGTCCGGGGGGAGTCAGTAGGGCATGGCATCGGCTATGATGTCTTCCTGGTTTCCGGACCGAAGGTGGATCTGGTCCTGAAAGGCTGTCCGAATGACCTCGGGAAAAAGCCGAAGAAATAACCCTCCAGCCCTCCCCGATCTTGCAGTCCTGCCCCTTCCTCAGTGCGCCAGCAGCGAGGCCCTGGCGTTGTCCCGACGTCCACTACCGCGCAGGGCGGTAATCTGGGTTGGCTGGACCGGCGGGGCCTTGTTCCCCCAGGCGCTGCGCACATAGGTCAAGACAGTGGCGATCTCCAGGTCAGTCAGCTCACTCTGGAATGAAGGCATGCCCCCCCGCCCTTTCAGGACACGCGTGATCGGCTCCTTGGGATCGCCCTGGGCGACCTTGCTGCCCTTCAAGGCGGGAAAAGCCCCGGCGACGCCGACACCGTTGGGCTGATGACATGCAGCACAATTGTCCAGAAACAGGGACTGCCCCCCGGCGGCGGCGGCGGCGACCGGGGTCGCCGCCAGTAGAAATCCAAACGTCCCAACTGCGAGACGCGAAACAGCAGACACCATGTCCCTCCCCTTAGGCCGCGTTGATACGGGCGTGCAGCTTGCTGATCTGCTGCCACGCACTTTCGATGCCACCCGCCTGCCAGCCGGTGATGTAGCTGAGATGCTCCCCCGCCAGGTAGAGGCGTCCATCAGGCTCACAGAGGATGGGATAGGCCGTCTCCCGGCCCTCATCGTCCCACTGGGCCCAGCCCCCCAGATTATGCTCGATCCGGTGCCAGGCTGCCGAAAACGAGCTCTCGATATTTGACGAGAAGCCATTGAAAACCCGGTCACCAGCCCTGCCGGAAACCATGGCCCGTTCAGCCGGTGACAAGGCACTGATCTTCGCAGCCTGGGCACCGAAGTGGTAATAACCCAGCAGGACGCCCTTCTTGCCCTGCCAGCCGTAGGACGGCAGGGACATGGTCTGGATTTCCGGATCGTCGTAATAGACGTGGCCGCCGTAGATCTGGTGATCTTCTTCCCAGAAGCGGCGCTTCATCTGCAGGCCGATCTTGCCTACGAGGGCGTAGGAAACCGCACCGATCGCTTCCTTGAACTTCTTGGAAACCTGGAAATCCATTTGCCGCAGCACCGACAGGGGGATCGTGCAGACGCAGTAATCCGCCTTGATCACCCCCGGCTTGCCGTCGGCGTCCGTATAGGCGATTTCCACCCCCTTCGCGTTCTGCTTGAACGACTTGACCTGGGTTGAGTACTTGATCAGGTGGCCGACGGCACCCTCAAACCCCTTGGCAATTCGGTCCATGCCCCCTACCGGCTGGAACATGGTGCGCTGCTGCTCATAGCCCGTCACAGATCCCAGGGTCTTCCAGGCACCACCGGCCAGGACATCGCTGAAACTGTTGGGCGTCGAGGGCTTGCCGGGACCGGGATCAACACCCGGACCTGGATAGACGTCAAAGCCGCGACCGTCCGTGCCCTTGTAGGCGAGATCATTGGTCAGATAGCCCTCGTGGACCAGATAGGCGATCAGGTTATCCCGATCGTCCGCCGTCATCTGCTGGTCCAGGGATCCCTGCTTGACCACCTTGGCGAGGATCTCGGCTGCGCCACCCCGGACATCGGCAGCAACCTGACCCTTACGGATCGGCTTGCCATTCAGCGGGCCCTTGCCCTTTCCATACATGACAAAGGAGTTGTCGTTGTCGTTGACAAAAATCTCCAGCGGAATGTTGAATTCCTTGGTGTAGTGCAAGGTCGATTGATGGTGGTAGGGGATCCGCCAGGGGCCGTGGTTGATATAGTGGCCATCATCGAAGTCACAGACCTGGGTCTCGCCACCCAACTCCGTCAGCTTGAAGCCCTTGCGCGCGGTCTGGCAGCGTCCACCCGCGAAGCTCCGGGCCTCGAGGACTGTTACATCATACCCGGCTTTCGACAGCTCATAGGCACTGGTCATGCCGGCGACCCCGGCCCCGAGGACCACGATCTTCCGGCCGGCACCGCCGCTCATCTTGGGCGGGGCGGCCTGCGCTGAGGCGATTCCAAAGCCCATTGCGGTCATGCCTGCCAGAAGCAGGGCAGACCCACCGACACTGCTCAGACCTTCGAGAAAAGCCCTCCGGGAAAACCCGCGTCCGCCATTGAAATCCGACTGCATGTGACCACCATCAAGCTGATAATGGACATCATGAGGGGAAGGGTCGGGCAGAAGGACAACCGCTCAACCTGTCAAATTGCCCTAAAACTGCTCAGCACCATCCGGGCGCCTGTTTTTTGTGCGGCGCAGCATCTCTTTGAGAGCAGGCTCAGGATACCGAGACCGGCCGAGGTGCCTATCTGGCCTTGAACTCCGCTGGACGCTTCTCGAGGAAGGACGTCATGCCCTCCCGGAAATCGTGGGTCCGGATCAGCTGAAGGAATTGCAGATAGACGTGATGGACGTGATCATTGAACGTCTCGTTCAGCCCCATCCGCATCAGCCGCTTGGCCGACTGGACCGCCAGGGGGGCGTTGGCAGCCATTTCCAGGGCCAGGGCGCGGGCATAGGCGGGCAGTTCAGCGTCCGGCACCACGTGGGACGCCAGGCCCATATCAACGCTCTCCTGGGCCGTCAGGGTTCGACCGGTGAAGATCAGCTCTGCCGCCTTTGACCAGCCCAGCAGGCGTGGCAGGATCCAGGTACCACCGGATTCCGGAACAACGCCACGCTTGACGAATGCCGCGGCCATCTTGGCGCTCTGGGCCATGACCCGGATATCGCAGCCCAGAGCCGTATCGAGACCATAGCCAGCCGCTGAGCCGTTCAGCGCGCAGATGGTCGGCTTGTCCATGGCGAAGAGAACCGTAGGCGGGGTGTTACGGAGGTCCAGATTGACCGAAACATTGTTGGGTTGGGAGCCAATGCCCGACCCCTGTGTGGCGTCCACGAGATCGAGGCCCGCACAGAAGGCGCGCCCCGTGCCGGTCACGATCACGACCCTGACCTCCGGGTCCTCATTGGCCTTGATCAGCAACTGGGTGATCTGGGCCAGCATGGGACCTGAAATCGTGTTCAGTCGCTCAGGTCGGTTCAGGGTCAGGGTCGCAATACCCTCACTGACGTCATAGAGGACTTCATCGGAGGTTTCGGCGCGGACCTTGGTCGCGGAGTCGGTCATGGTTTCCATCCCTTGGCTTTGCTCCAGCTAAGATCGGTCCCCTGCCCGGCGCAAGACTTTTCGCTCAGGTGACGGCCGCGACCGCCGCGAATCGCGGATCCCGCCAGGCTCCGGAGGACATCACCTGCACAAGGTGCTCGACGGCATCCCAGACATCCACATGGCGGGTGTAGAGTGGCGTGAACCCGAACCGCAGGATATCGGGTGCCCGGAAGTCGCCGATCACCCCCCGCGCGATCAGCGCCTGCATGATGGCGTAGCCAGAGGGATGGCGCAGGCAGATCTGGCTGCCGCGAAGACGCCCATCGGCTGGACAGGCCGGGACAAGGTCCCCGCCGCACCTTTCGGCGACAAGGCTCAGAAACTGGTTGCCAAGCACAATGGACTTGTCCCGAACCACCGCCATATCGACACCGTCAAAGGCACTCAGCGCGGCCTCCAACGCGGCCATACCCAGGATCTGGGGCGTGCCGCAGAGCAGCCGCGCCATGCCCGCCCCGGGCCGATAGTCATCAACAAAAGCGAAGGGCTGGGCATGCCCCATCCAGCCGGTCAGGGGCGACCGAAATCCTTCCTGATGGCGTCGGGCCACATAGGTGAAGGACGGGGCACCCGGCCCACCATTGAGGTATTTGTAGCCACAGCCCACTGCCAGGTCGACCTTCGCGCGGGTAAGGTCAACCGGGAGGGCACCCGTGGAATGGCTGAGATCCCAAAGGGTCAGGGCACCGACCGCGTGTGCGCCTTCCGTCAGGGCCGCCATGTCGTGGACTTCACCCGTCTTGTAGTGGACCTGGGTCAAGAGCAGCAGGGCGACCGTGTCGTCCAGGGCCTGAACAAGCAGATCCCGCGGAACCACCCGGATTTCCAGATCGGGCCGAAGATCAGAAAGGCCCTGCAATATATAAAGATCACTCGGAAAATTCCCCGGTTCAGTGACAATGACCTTCCGATCCGGGCGCAGGGCGAGGGCCCCGGCGGCCAACTTGAAAAGGTTCACTGAGGTGGAGTCACAGGCGATCACCTCATCGGCATGAGCACCGATCAGCGGCGCGATCCTGGAGCCAACCCGGACAGGCAAATCAATCCAGCCCGCCGTATTCCAGCTGCGGATGAGCCCCCGCCCCCACTCCTCTGCAACCACCTGTGCCAGCCGCGCAGACACAGCCCTGGGCAGGACACCAAGGGAATTGCCGTCAAGATAGATTATTCCCTCAGGGAGATCGAACAGATCCCGCCGGTCACGCAGAGGATCCGCCTCATCGAGGGCGAGGCACGCTTCGCGGCTCAAATGGCTCAAGAGCCCGTCGCCGAATAGTTGGGTTGGTCGATGGCGATCTGATCGGTGATGTTGGCCTTGAGGGCAGCGATCAGGCCGGGCGTTTCGGCATCCATCTCGCCAGACCTCAGCTTTTCACACAGCAGGGCGTTCAGGGCCTTTACCTCACCTGTCTCGCCCAGCAGGGCTGAAAGACGTTCCATGGCCGCCGCATCCGCCTGCGGACCCAGTTGCAGTTCACGCCTGACCACGGAAAGGACATTGGCTGCGACCCGTGCCAGGAAGGCATCCCGGGGAGGTAGTCCGGGCCGGATGCTGTCGATCCATTTCGCAACGGCATCCACCAGTTCGTCGGCTCTGGGGTTCTCGATCACAGGCCCGCCTCCAGAAGGTTCACCAGGTCAATTTCGGTTTCAGACACCCGTCGCCCGATCATTGGCCGCTCAACCGATGTGGTCGTACCGGTCGCATAGCTGGAATACATCAGCAGGCACATGACGCCCCATTTCAGGGACCCCAGGGCCTGCCAGTAGCGGACCCGGCTCAAGGGAATTTCGACGCCGCCAGCCTCCAGATAGCCGTCCAGCAGGTCCTGATAGTCCCCAAAGCCGCCCACGGGCCGGGAACTCATGCCAAAGCGCCAGGAGTTCACGCAGAGCCAGGAGAGGTCTTCGGCCGGATCGCCCAGGTGCGACAGTTCCCAGTCCAGGACGGCGGCGACCCCCTGGGTTTCATTGATGATCAGATTACCGTTGCGGAAATCCCCGTGGAGCAGGACCTCGGGCATGGGCGCGGGGGCGTGCTTCCGCAGGTGCTGGAAGGCCAGTTCCAGAATGGGGCGCTCGGTGCCAAAGCTGCGATAGAGGCTTTCGTAACGATCCAGCTCGCCAAGGGCATCGGCAGACTTGAGGGAAATTCCAGCGGGAGGAATGCTGTGGATCTGCGCAAGGATTTTCCCGCACTGGCCGGCAAGTCGCGGGCGGATTTCCTCGAACCTCGGGTCCGTGACGATCTTCCGGCCAAGGGTCTCCCCGGCTATGCGGGCGGTAATATGGGCCTCACCCAGACCATCCTCGGGCTGGCAAAGCCGGACCAGGGGAGCCACGGGAGCCCCCGCCTTCTCGGCTGCCGTGATCAGGGCCGCTTCGGTCGCAAGGGAGGTTGATCTGGCGGCCTCTTCGTCAAAGGGCCCGGGACGCCGGCGCAGGATCATTTCCTGACGCCCCCCCGCCCCCTGGGCGACAAAAGCCCAGGTCTCCATGCTTGCGCCAGCCGACAATCGCTGGACTTCGGATACGGTCTCACATCCCAGTTTCGGGGCCAAGGCCCGCAGGCCTTCTGAAATATCGACTTCCATGACGTTAGGGCGCCTCGCGTCTTCTGGGACTTGACGATCTGGAGGACAGAGCGCCGGCTTGTAAATCGTCAAAATGACCCGCGCCGACTTTAGCCGTATGACCGAAGGGAAACGCCATGAACTTTAATCTCGACCCGGAACTTGTCGCCTATCTCGCCGAACTTGACGCCTTCATAGAGGCCAAGATCAAGCCGCTGGAAAACAAGGACGACAACATCAAGTATTTCGACCACCGGCGCGAATATGAACGCACCGACTGGGAAGCCGGTGGCCTGCCCAAGCACGAATGGGAGGCCCTGCTGGGAGAGGCGCGCAAGCTTGCCGACGAAGCAGGGCACCTGCGTTTTGCCTGGCCGCCGGAAATGGGTGGCAAGGGCGGCTCCAACCTGGCCATGGCGGTCATCCGCGAGCATCTGGCTGCCAAGGGCCTGGGCCTGCACAACGACCTCCAGAACGAGCATTCCATCGTCGGCAACAATCCCTTCATCCTGATGTTCAAGGAGTTCGCCACCAACGCCCAGTATGAGCGCGATGGTGACAAGCTGCTGGCAGGCAAGATGCGTACGGCCTTCGGTCTGACCGAGCCCAACCACGGCTCGGATGCCACCTTCATGGAAACCACGGCGATCCGACAGGACCGCGACGGTCAGCCCGGCTGGCTGATCAATGGCGAGAAGATGTGGACCACCGGCATGCATGTGGCGACCCACATGATGACCTTCGCCCGGACCAGCGGAAAAGACGGTGATGCCACCGGCATTACCTGCTTCATCATCCCCACCGACACCCCTGGCCTGAAGATCGAGGAGTATCTCTGGACCTTCAACATGCCGACCGATCACCCCCGGGTCAGCCTGACCGATGTCTGGATCCCCGAAGACAGTTACTGGGGAGCCATCGACCGCGGACTGGGCCTTGGGCAGAGCTTCGTGCACCAGAACCGGATCCGCCAGGCGGCCTCATCCCTGGGCGCAGCCATCTACTGCATTGAAGAGAGCGTAAAATACGCCCGGACCCGCAAGCCCTTCGGCAAGGCGCTGGCAGACAATCAGGCCATTCAGTGGCCCCTGGTCGAGCTGTCCACCCAGGCCGAAATGCTCCGGCTGCTGATCCGCAAGACCGCCTGGGAGATGGACCACATGGAACACAAGGAAATCGAGCGCCAGATCTCCGACAAGGTGTCCATGTGTAACTATTGGGCCAATAGACTGGTTTGCGAGGCCGCGGACCGGGCCATGCAGGTTCACGGCGGCATCGGCTATTCCCGCCACAAGCCCTTCGAGCACATCTATCGCCATCACCGTCGCTACCGGATCACCGAGGGCTCGGAGGAAATCCAGATGCGCAAGGTTGCCGCCTTCCTGTTCGGCTTCATGGGGCCCAGGAAAAAGCTGTTTGCCGAAAGCGAGGCCAGGAACGATTACGTCCAGCCGGTTCCGGCGCGGCACTAGTCCGGGATCGGTATCGGGGAGGCTGGCCCCAGCCTCCCCGCGCGCCTTCCGGTAACAGACGCTCCGGGCGACAGTGATTCAGGGGGGTCTGGGTCTGCGCCCTGTGGAGGCCGTGACAGGTCAGGCTGACTCCAGCCTGTCCACAACCTGCTTAATCGCCGCAACCCGCCGCGTTAGTCTGGGATGGGAGCGGAAAATCTCATTGATGAAACCGGAAACGGGCGGAACCAATTTTTCCTGGTCCATGAAGGCCTCACAATTAAGTCCCGTATTCAGGCGCCGACACCCACAGCCCAGCATCTGCAAAGCGCCTCTCGAGGCATCCAGGTC
>CAIYSH010000027.1 GCA_903928755.1 uncultured Alphaproteobacteria bacterium
GTGAGTTCGGTCCGGCCATCCGGTTCGAAAACACCACCTACAGCTACTGGTATTCCAACAAGACCCTCTCAGCGAACACCAATGACTATACGACGCCCTTCGGCGCGACGGTGGGCGGCCCGACGGTCATCACCAACATATCGGGTCTGGCCTATCCGGCTGGCGGGTCAGGCTATACAGCCAACAAGGTCGCGGGTCTGGGCGGTTACTGGAAGCGCAACGAATACCGGGTCACCGGTGACGTTCTCCGGTTCTCCAAGGATATCGGCCCGGGCGAGCTTACCCTCGGCGGCATGTATGAAGTGGCGCACACCAAGCGCTTTACCTTCCAGATTGCCCTGCCGGTAGCTGGCAGTGGTGTGACCGGTTACAGCACGGCCGACTATGCGACCCTCAAGGCCGCGAAATTCCCGACCGTTCCAGCGGTTGCCGACTGTTACGGCTACGCAAAGACGGTCGCGCCGGGCAAGACCTATGACGGTGCCTGCCAGACCCCGCTGAATACGAAATACAATGAATACAGCGGCTGGCATTATTATCAGGTGTTTTCGCAGTATGCCTGGAAGGTCAACGACCAGCTCACGGTCACCCCGGGCGTCAAATACCTGAACTTCGAATTGTTCATCCACGCCCCGGTTCTCAGCACCCTGCAGCCGCTTTATCTGGCCAAGACCTATGACAAGACCCTGGGCTTCCTGACGGTCAACTACCGGTTCACCCCCTACTGGACGGCCTATGGTCAGGCCTCCCAGGGCTTCCTGGTGCCGAGTATCGGATCCATGTACGTGAACAATCCGAACTTCGCCTCGATCCAGCCGCAACAGTCCATGGCCTACCAGCTGGGCACGGTCTATTCGCGTGGCAACCTGACCTTCGACGCCGACATCTACAATATCGACTTCCAGCACAAGCTGCAGTCCAATACGATCAATGATCCGACCAACCCGTTGAACGGCCAGTCCTATTTCACCAATTCCGGTGGAGCGACCTATCAGGGCATGGAAGGGCAGGCCACCTATGTGTTCCTGCCGGGCATGTCCGCTTTTGCCAATCTCAGCGTCAACAAGGCGGTGGGCAAGGACGATCCGATCAATCCCGGTGGCAATGGCAAGCAACTGGCAGGAGCCCCGCGCTGGACTTCGGCGCTCGGCCTGCGGGCTGAACGGCATGATGTGCTGACGGCCGATGACAGCCTGGTCCTGACCCTGGACAGCAAGTGGATCGGACCCCAGATGGTAACGGCGGCAGCCGGCACCGCGGCACCCACCGGCCTGATCAAGAAGTGGGCCCAGGCCAACTTCGCGGCGACCTACCAGTTCGGTCAGTATGCCATTCAGGCCCAGATCCTGAATGTCATGGATCGGCAACCCCTGACCGCCATCAAGGGCAAGGCGCTGATCGCGGGGACGAACCAGTTTGCCCTGACCTCCGCCCAGGGCGGTGCTGCGAATTCGCCGCAGTACCTGACGCCCCGCAGCTATCAGATTACCCTGAAGGCGGCCTTCTAGCCGATCCGGCATATCGAAAAAGAAGCCCCCCGCGACATCTCGCAGGGGGCTTTTTTGTCTGGACCGCTCTGTCAGAAGGGATCGGAATGATCCCCTGTCTTCAGGGGGCCAGGTGAGCGGCGGTCAGCTCGGCGCGGGCATCTTCGACTTCCGCCCGGAATTCGGGATGGGTCATCAGCTGGAGCAATACGGCCGTGGCAAGAACATGGGATGCTTCGACATCCCTGCGGTAGTGAACGCCGCAGACCAGACGGCTTTCAGCATAGTCGCTTGAACGGGCCAATATGTCCTGTGCACGGGTCGGGATCAGTTGTGCCAGCAGCTCACCGGCTGCCCAGCCCATGGTGGAGTGACCGCTCGGATAGCTGGTCCGCGGGGCACCCTTGTCACAGCCGGCAAGGTGATTGCCTGTGTTCAGGCTGGGGTCGGCTTCCCAGGGGCGGGCGCGATTGAACACCTTCTTGGCGGCCTTTGCGGCAAGACTCTCTTCGTTCCGCAGATCGCCGAAAAGTTTCGAGGTTTTGGGCAGGCGCTGCAGGTCAAAGGCCGATCCAAGGACATTGGCTATGGCGGTAACATTCTCGACTTCGGCGTCTTGTTGCGCCAGGGCCAGCCGTTCAGGGGTCCTTGCCGCGGCAATGGCGTGAAGTTCAGCCAGCTCGGCAAGGGATGCAGGTGACCCGTCGGCTGGCGGTGCTGCCAGCAAACGGCGGGTGTCGATCTCACCGGCCTCGAAGAATTTCGACATTGGCGCGGGCCTGGCTGCTGGCTGCTGGGCGCGGGCCTGTCCTGCGCCCAGGGCCAGGACAAGGCAAAGGGTAAGGCTGTAAGATCTCATCTGATTTCCCGGCAGTTAACAAAACCGACATCGTCATCTGACGATATTTCGGGGGCAATTGATGAGCTGGGTCCTGACGCCACAAGCCAAGGTTTGATGACGAATGGATGACGGAAAAGCGACACTTACGGCGGCGGCGGGAGGAAGGGCGTCCGCCAGGGCG
Organism: uncultured Alphaproteobacteria bacterium; assembly: GCA_903928755.1. Classification (GTDB taxonomy): domain Bacteria; phylum Pseudomonadota; class Alphaproteobacteria; order Caulobacterales; family Caulobacteraceae; genus Phenylobacterium. Next base: position 2,510 of record CAIYSH010000027.1, read on the forward strand.
ATGAGGGCGGCCAGGGTCGGTGCGCACGCCTGTTTGCGGTGCTTCAGCCAGATCCAATTCCCGGCCTGGCAGTTGCCTGGTTCATGACGCGTGTCCAACGGCAAACTGCGCAAGAAGACTGCGCGGCTGGCCATAGTGCCTGGATTTTCCCGGTCCCATGCGGCTTCGCGCGATCTGTCGGTGCCCCTAGCACCGTGGGCAAGTGATCGACTTTGCGGTGGAAAATGGTGGATGCGACAGGGATTGAACCTGTGACCCCCTCGGTGTGAACGAGGTGCTCTCCCGCTGAGCTACGCATCCGCTTGGGAAGGGATGGGCCTATAGCCCGGGCTTGGGTTCGGGGCAA
>CAIYSH010000028.1 GCA_903928755.1 uncultured Alphaproteobacteria bacterium
ATATACATGCCCGGGCGTTTGCGCACGGCATCCAGGCCCTTGAGGACCTTGATGGATTCAGCCCCGTATTCGCTCTGTCCGTTGTTTTCCGGGGTGTTGTCGGGCTTGGGGGGGAGGTCGGTCATTCAGTGTCCAGAATCGCCAGATTCGAGCCATCCACATGGATGCCCTGGGCCCGGCCCTTCAAATCTTCAAACAAATGCCCGTCCGTGCCGGTAAGAAAGGCCTGGAGCTTGAGCGCCTCGATTTCGTCGAACAATGCGGCCCGCCGACGGCGGTCCAGATGTGCAGCGACTTCGTCGAGTAACAGTATAGGGTCCGGGTCTGATTCTGCACGCGAAAGACGCGCTGCCTGGGCTAAAATCAGGTTCAGAATCAGGGCTTTCTGCTCGCCAGTTGAACATTCAGCTGCCGGACGTTGCTTTTCGGCATGGATGACCGAAAGATCGCCCCGGTGGGGACCGGTCAGCGACCGTCCGGCCGCGGCATCGCGGGCCCTTCCGGCGGCAAGATCCCGCGCGAGTTTCTCTTCCATTTCCGCCAGGCCGACGCCCGCCAGCGCCAGACGTTCCCAGTCTCCGGTCAGGGTCAGTTCCGCCATGGGGAAGGGCCGGTCCGCCCGGGTTCCGATTTCATCCTGCAGGGCGGCCAGGGTCCGGGCCCGGGCGGTGGCGACAAGGGATCCGGCCTGCGCCAGCCGGGCTTCCAGGGCCGTCAGCCAGTCGGCGTCCGCAGGGCCGTCGGTCAGCAGCCGCATCCGCTCGCGCCCGGCCTTTTCGTAGGCGGACGCATTTGCGGCATGACCGGGCTCGGCGGCGAAGACCAGACGGTCCAGGAACCGGCGGCGGTCTCCGGCCCCCTCAAGGAAAAGCCGGTCCTGGGCCGGGGTCAGCCAGACCTGCCGGGTCAGGTCGGAAAGGCGGGCCGGCGGTATGGCTTCCCCCTCCAGCCGGACCGAGCGGCGGTTCTGCCCCGCAGTCTCCTGGCCTGTTCCCAGTCTGACAGGCTCCCCGTCCTGCAGAACAAGGGCAGATACGGCCCAGGTTCCGCCATTGGGCTCGCCCGGCGCGCGACGGCCCATATCGGCCAGTAAGGCATTGCGCAGACCCCGGCCGGGGGTCAGCAGGCTGATGGCTTCAAGCAGGTTGGTTTTTCCGGCGCCATTGGGCCCGACCAGAAATACCGGCCGACCATCCAGCACGACTTCACTGCGGGCATAGGACCGGAAGTCTGTCAGGATCAGATGGGTCAGGACGGTACGCACAGCCTGTCCTAGAACCGTTTCGCTCCAGACGGAATCGTCCAACCCGATAAAACGGGACATCACCTTCAGGGCAGGGGCGACCCTGCTGGCTGGACACCCGGTCCTGAAGGCCGCAAGTCCTGACCTGCGGGTCTATTTCCGGCGCTGCTTCCGGGCGGCATAGCGGGCGTCCCGGGCAGCTTTCTGAGCCGCGCGCAGGGCCAGTTCCCGAGCTTCAGCGTCGATCAGCTCTTCCTCGTGACGGATGGCGGCGGCCTTTTCCGACTCGATCCGGCGGGCCTCCCGCTCCTTGCGACGTTCCTCGCGCAGGATCTCCAGCTCGAGCTCGCGCTCGGCCTTCCGCTGTTCAATATTGGGGTCGATGACGGTGGGTTTCGGCTTGAGCTTCGCCAGGAGGGCTTTCTTGGCGGCGGCGGATGCGGCCTGACGGTCGTTGTAGGTCGAGTTCTTCGGATGAATCATGGCGCACGCGAATAATCGTTTTGCGGGGAATTGCGAAGCCCCAAAAAGGGTCAAAACAACCCTTTAAAGGATGATTTCCCGCAGACAGGGGCCGATTTCATCGTGCAGAACCAGATCGGCGGTGTCATCGAGGTCTGTCGGTTCGCGATTGAGGATGGCCAGCCGCGCCCCCGCATCCCGGGCCAGACGCGGGATGGCGGCGGCAGGATAGACCACCAGGGAGGATCCCAGGATCAGGAAGAGGTCGCAGCTCCGGGCGGCGGCTTCGGCGCGGCGCATGGGTTCGAGGGGCATGGACTGTCCGAAGGAAATGGTCGCAACCTTCACAAGGCCACCGCAGGCCCGGCAACTGGGAGGCACCTCTGTGGCCTCGAATCCCGGTCTCAGATCCTCTATCTCGTGCCGGAGCCCACAGGCCAGACAGCTGGCATAGCCTGCATTGCCATGCAGTTCGACGACGGCTTCGTCCGGCAGGCCTGATGCCTGATGCAGGTTGTCGACATTCTGGGTGATGGCGCAGGTCAGTTTGCCCTGGTCCCATAGGGCCTTCACCGCCTGATGTCCGTCATTGGGGGCCCGGCCAACCCAGCCCGCCCGACCGGAAAAGGTCCGCCGCCAGGCTTCCACCCGGCGTTCGGGCTTGGCGACGAAATCCTGGAAGAGGATCGGCTTGATCTGGCTCCAGACCCCGCCCGGTGATCTGAAATCGGGAATGCCCGACTCGGTTGAAATTCCGGCGCCCGTAAACACCACGATCCGTCGGGCCGATGAGATGAGGCGGGATAGGTCCTGGCGAGTCGACATGGGATGATTTTGCCTGCCGCCTTGCGGGTCCGCCAGTGTCCCGATCAGGCCGTCACCGATCTCTATGCCGCGTCGGTTTACCGCATGCTGAAAAAACGGACTGGTCATGGTCGTTTCCGCCTACCAAACCGGCAAATCTGCCTGTAGCCATAGCCCGAAACCCAAAAAGGGCGGGGAGGGTATCTGGCATGAAGACGGGATTCTGGCGCAGGGCGACCATGGTCGCATTGATGACGGCGACGGCCGGGCCCGCCCTGGCGCAGTCGTCGACCGTGAATTCCGGGGATACGGCCTGGCTGCTCAGCGCCACGGCCCTGGTCCTGTTCATGACCCTGCCTGGTCTGGCCCTGTTCTATGCGGGCCTGGTGCGCTCCAAGAATGTGCTCTCGGTCATGATGCACTGTGTGGCCATTGCCTGTCTGGCATCGGTGGTCTGGCTTGTGGCAGGCTACAGTCTGGCCTTTTCCGGAATCGGCCCGGTCATCGGCGATCTGGCCAAGGTCGGCCTTGCCCACATGCCCCGTGCCGCCCAGGTGGGAAGTCTGCCTGAAAGCGTGTTCTTCGCGTTCCAGATGGCCTTTGCGGTCATTACCCCGGCCCTGATCATCGGGGCCTTTGTCGAGCGGATCCGCTTTTCCGCCGTCATGCTGTTCTCCGGGCTGTGGCTGCTGGTGGTCTATGCCCCGGTCTGCCACTGGGTCTGGGGCGGGGGCTGGCTGCAGACCCGGCATGTGATGGACTATGCGGGGGGTCTGGTCGTCCATGCGACGGCCGGTGTTTCGGCCCTCCTGCTGGCCTGGCAGCTGGGTCCGCGTAACGGATACCCGCGGGACCTCGCGCCCCCGCACAATCCGGGCATGACCATGATGGGCGCGGGCATGCTCTGGGTCGGATGGTATGGCTTCAATGCCGGCAGCGCCCTGGCGGCCAATGCCGATGCCGGCGCGGCCCTTGTTGCCACCCACATGTCGGCGGCTTCCGCAGGTCTGGTCTGGGCCCTCATAGAATGGCGCCGGTTCGGGCGGGCCAGTATGGTGGGCATGGTGACGGGTGTTGTTGCCGGCCTGGCGACGGTGACCCCGGCTTCGGGTTTTGTCAGCCCCCTGGGCGGCGTTGCCCTGGGCGTAGCTGGCAGTCTTGTCTGCTATCAGGCCGTGGAATTCGTGAAACAGACCCTCAGGATCGACGACAGTCTGGATGTCTTTGCGGTCCACGGGGTTGGCGGCATTCTGGGAACCCTGGTGGTAGCCGTTCTGGCCAGCCCACAGTTCGGTGGCGTCGGCTATGCGCCGGGCGTGACCATGGGCGATCAGGCCCTCACCCAGATCATCGGTGTGGCGGCGGTCTGCGCCTGGTCAGCGTTGGCAACCCTGATCCTGGTTGCCGTCGTCCGGCGGGTGACCGGCCTGCGTGCCTCCGATGACATGATTGATGACGGGCTTGACCTGGCCTCCCACGGCGAGCGGGCCTACAGCCCCTGAAGTCTGCTCAGGGGGCGGCTCCGAAGGCTGCAACCAGGTCTTCGGGTCCGATCCCGCTGATTTCCAGGGTCTTCACCCGCGAGGTTTCGCCCGCAGAGATCCGGATGCTGGATTTGGGGCGGCCAAGGGCCTTGGCAATCAGGAGGATCAGGGCGGTATTGGCCGCACCCTCTGTGGGGGCGGTTGTGACCCGTGCCTTCAGATAGGACCGGCCGCTCGCATCCCGTTCCCAGCCGTCTATGGCATTGCGACCCCCGCGGGGGGTCAGGCGGATCACCAGCCTCAGTCCCTCGCTCAGAGCAGGGGCCTGAAAATCAGGGGCAGAAGGCTGTGCTGCGCCGCCTGGATCACCAGCAGGGCAATGACCGGGGTAATGTCCACGCCACCGAGGGGCGGGATGAAGCGCCGGAACGGCGCCAGAACCGGCCGGCTGATGGCGTCCAGGGCACGGGCGATGTTTCCGACAACCCGGTTTCGCAGGTTGACCACATCAAAAGCCACCAGCCAGGACAGGATGGCATCGCCGATGATGACCCAGACCAGCAGGCCCAGAAGGCCATTGCAGATTTCGAACAGAAAGCTTCCCATGGCCTGTGTTTAGCTGGCCTTGCCATATTGTGGCAAGGCATGCCGGAAATCCGGGCCTTGACAGGGGCGGGCCGAAACCGCTTATTCCGCCCCTTCCTGGGGCCGTAGCTCAGTTGGTAGAGCGTCTCGTTCGCAATGAGAAGGTCAGCGGTTCGATTCCGCTCGGCTCCACCAGGAAGTTCTCCTCATGATCGTCTGGGCCAGGAAATCCTGTCTTATTGCCCCTCCGGATAGATCACCGGCAGGACCACGGCCGAGGGATGGCTGGCGTCCATGTAGACGCTGTTGACCGCCACCCGGGGTTTCTGCAGGTGGACCCCATCCGGCTCGCCGGTATTTGGATTGACCTCGAAGCGCGGGCTGTTGGACGAGGTGATGTGCAGGGCGATCCGGTGACCTTTTTCGAAGGTAATGGCCGTTGACCACAGCTCCAGCGTCAGGGCCTCCGGGGCATTGGGGGTCATCATCTTTACATCGTCAGGCATGCGGCCATTGCGATAGCGGGTGCGGATGGGCGCATCGAGGACCAGGGCCTCATAGCCATCGGGATAGACATCCACCAGCTTGGCCATGAAGTCAGTATCCGGGCCGTCTGTGGCACCAAAGAGCTCGACCTTGACCGGCCCGGCGATCGAGACGTCCTTGTTCAGGACCGGGGTCTGGAAGCGGAGATAATCCTCCCGGCCGCCCACCTGCCTCTGGTCTTCGGGGCCGCGCTCGAAGGTCAGGTTGGCACCGCCAAAGGTCGAGACCGGACGTGCCGGATCGAATTTGTAGCTGACCTTGGCACCTTCGGCCGCGGGCGCGACAGGTGTCAGGGCCTTGTCGGGGGTGAGATAATAGCGGACTTCACGATTGGCCGGAGGCCAGTTGGCCGAGGTCATCCAGTGGTTCTTCGGCGACAGGGCCCCCTTCCGGGCTCCGGCCATCATGTAGAGGCTGACCGGCGGCTCATCCATGATGCCGTTGTCCATGCCCTTCAGCCAGTAATCGAACCAGCGGAGCTCATTGCGGAAGGCACCGGGCAGGGTGTCTTCCCCGGGATAGGCCAGGTCGCCGGAAAGGGGACCGTGGCCGAAGGGCCCCATCATCAGCTTCTGGTTTCCCCTGGCCCCCCTGGCACCCTGGTTCTGCAGGTAAGCGAAGTTGGAGGTATTGCCCTCGTTGAAGATGTCGTACCAGCCGCCGACATTGTAGATCGGCACCTTGATGTATTTGCGGTTGGTGCTCATGGCGAAGCGGTTCCAGACCACATCATCCGCCGTCCGGGCCCGCAGGTCGTCGATCTCGGCCTGGGATACCCCCTGGCCCTTCAGCCAGCCTATGGTGTCCTTTTCCTTGATCACACCGCCCATGAAGCTGGACCGCGACCGGTCAAAAGGCGCCACCACCACATAGGCGGCCTTCAGGTGCGGTGGGGCGGCCATGGCCGCAGCATTGGAAGTCACGCCGAGGGCCGAGGCCCCGGTAATGCCCACCTTGCCATTGGACCAGGGTTGCCTGGCCGCCCACTCCACCGTGTCATAGCCATCTTCGATGTCGTTCACATAGGCGGCATAGAAGCCCTGGCTGCGGCCCTTGCCGCGCACATCCTGCAGGACGAAGACATAGCCAGCCTCGGTATAGTGTCTGCCCTGGGCGGCCAGGGCCTCGGGGCTGCCGCGACCGTCCTTCAGATAGGGCGTCCGCGAGACCACCACCGGCCAGGGACCGGTTCCGGACGGTTTGAAGACATTGGCCGCCAGCCGGGTTCCGTCCCGAAGCGTCGCGTATTCCTCCACCGCGCCAGGGGGCGGCTGATAGCTGGCCGAGGCCGGGGCACCGGTCTGGGTCTGGGCCGCCGCCGGCGCGCCGCCCAGCATGGCGGGCGTCAGAATGATGCTGGCCGCCAGAAGGGCCGATTTGAACCTGGTCATGATGTTTCCCCCGAAATTCCCTTGATTCCGATTAGACGCCAGACTTCCCCCTCGCGCCAGACCCTCAAACCTCGCTGTCATCCCGGCGAAGGCCGCGATCCGGTTCGTAAGGCTGTGACTGTATCCAGCATCCGAAGAGCAGCCTGCCCGGATGTGCCGCGCCCTATGAACTGGACTCCGGCCTTCGCCGGAGTGACCGGAGTTGGGGCGAGGCGGGTGACAATTCCACCGGTCATCCCGGCGGAGGCCGGGATCCAGTTCGTAGGGCTGTGACTGTGGCCAGGATCCGAAGAGCAGCTTTTCCCGAGAGGCCCTGACCTATGAACTGGACTCCGGCCTTCGCCGGAGTGACCGGAGAGGAGTCGACAGCCCCGACCCCTGCCGGGTAATCAACAGCGCCAGACGGAGGAGAAACCCATGGAGCTCGAGTGCTATCCCACAGCGGCCCGGCCGCCCGAGCTCGTCCCCGGCCGGCCCGAGCGCGCCTGGATGGACGCCTTCCCCTCACGCCACCCCTATCGCTGCCTGCCCCTGACCATGGCCAATACCAGTGGCTGGGAAATGCTCTGCCCCATGTCCTTCACCGCCGAGTGGAATGGCGGCCCCGAGGCCCATGACATCAAGCTGACCCCCGACCGGCCCCATTCCGACTTCCATGAGTTCGTCAAAAGCCACTTCACCCACGGGGTGATCACCATGCACCCGGGCTATCTGTTCCGCACGCCCCCTGGCTGGTCGATCCTGACCCAGGGCCCGCCCAACCACGTGAAGGACGGCATCCAGCCCCTGTCTGGCCTGGTGGAGACCGACTGGCTGCCCTTTACCTTCACCATGAACTGGATCTTCACCCGCCCGGGTCGGGTGCGCTTTGAAAAGGGCGAGCCCTTCTGTTTCATCACCCTGATGCAGGACAAGGCCCTGGAAACTGTCCAGCCGGTGATCAAGCGCATGGACTCCAACCCCGAGCTCCGCGACCAGTACGACGTCTGGGAAAAGCACCGCACCGAGTTCAACAAGGCCATATTCCGCCTGGACCCCGAGGCCACCAAGGCCGCCTGGCAGCGTTATTACTTCAAGGGCGAAATCCCTGAAGGCACCGGCGAGGCCCCCAAGGATCATGTCAACAAACGCCGCCTGAAAGCCCCCCGTTTCAAGGGCTGACGGAAAGAGTTGCCACAAGGCCCCAGAGGAAGCCTTGCCAAGCTGCAAGCCCTCTGCCATAAGCCCGCTCTCGAATTTCGAGGCCGCCGGTCACCCGGATTGCCTTGAGGAGCGCGGGCGTAGCTCAGTG
>CAIYSH010000029.1 GCA_903928755.1 uncultured Alphaproteobacteria bacterium
CGCGAAGATCCGGGCCAACGCAGGTATCCCATCCGGCGAAACCTTGCCTCCAGGGTCCATTGAGGCGGGTTGCGCCCCCGGGGTCATCTCTCTAGCCTTGGATGTGCACAGTCAGTGGGGGTGATCTATGGCGATCTCGGCGGTTATTTGGGATTTCGGAGGTGTGTTCACCTCGTCACCCTTCGAGGCCTTTGCCCGCTATGAGGCCGCCAATGGTCTGCCCAAGGATCTGATCCGGACCATCAACTCGACAAATCCAGACAGCAATGCCTGGGCACTGTTCGAGCGGAACGAGATCGATACCGGGGGGTTTGACGACCTCTTCCTGACGGAGTCTGCGGCCCTGGGTCATCCGGTTCCCGGTCGGGACATACTGCCATTGCTGTCAGGTCAGCTGCGGCCCCGGATGGTGGCCGCCCTGAAGGCCTGCAAGGACCATTTCAAGGTCGGGTGCATTACCAACAACATGGTCTCGCACCATTCGCCCGGCCGGGATGCCCCCGCCGCAGGGGCCATGGGACAGGTCATGCCGCTGTTTGACCACATCATCGAGAGCTCGAAGGCCGGGATCAGGAAGCCGGATCCGAAGATCTACCTGATGATGTGCGAGGCCCTAGATGTGGCCCCTGGAGACTGCGTCTATCTGGATGACCTGGGCATCAACTGCAAGCCGGCGGCCGCCTTGGGGATGGCGGCGATCAAGGTTATCAGTGTGGACCAGACCCTGGCCGAACTCGCGGCGGTCACCGGCCTGACCTTTGATGCGGCAGAAGGGTGATGGCGCGTCCCACGAAGATCGGGGCCATTGATGCCCTGGAAATGCTGCCAGACTGGTCTGATACCCCGGGAGACCGGGACGAAATCGCCCGGACCTTCCGATTTGCGGATTTCAATCTGGCTTTTGCCTTCATGACCCGTGTGGCCTTGCTGGCTGAAAAACGCGACCACCATCCGGAGTGGCGGAATGTCTATAACGTCGTAGAGGTCATATTGACGACCCATGATGCTGGCGGCGTGACCAGCCTTGACGTTGAAATGGCGCAGTTCATGGACCGGGCTGCAGGCCAGACCGGGGCCACGCCCTAGTTCACAATGATGGATCCGAGCAGTAGTCGGACCCCAGGTGCGCCGACAACGAGATCTGTCTGCCGCTGCAATTCCCGTGAAATGTAGTCAGCGTCGGGTACTGCCGTCGGTGACAGGCTGGCCGCATAGATCTGTACGGCCTGCACATAGGCCGCCTGAAGTCGGGGGGTCAGTTTTTCGGCCCTGGCGTAAAGTTTGGCATCCGGGGCATCAATTCCGGTTTCGACGGACAGCACACTATGTCGTCCATTGCTTCGCACAATGGCAGAGGTGGCCAGGCCAATCATCAGGAAGGTTCCCTGTGGCTTCTTTTCCCCCTTGCCCTCACCGCCCTCGGCCTTCTTGCCGGACGCAAATGAAGCGCCCGGGACGAGGCCCATTAGGGTCAGAAACAGGGTCAGCTGGCGTCGATTCATCGGCCGATTGGGCCATACTATGGTTAGCAGTCTCTTTACGCCCCAGCAGCGAAACTCCTGTAGAGATTCGCCAGTCCTTTTCCGGGAGACCTCCGTGGGCCGATTCGAACCAACCGCCCTCAATCTTGACGGCAAGGTGATCCTTGTAACCGGCGGCACCGGCTCGTTTGGCCGACGGTTCGTCGATACCGTTCTCTGCAGATACAAGCCACGGAAACTCATCGTTTTTTCGCGCGATGAGCTGAAGCAGAGTGAAATGCAGGCTGACCTGGCTGAGCGGTTCGATCCTGCGGATCTCCAATGCATGCGGTTTTTCCTGGGAGATGTCCGGGACCGGGAGCGTCTGACCATTGCCTTTCGCGGCGTCGATATCGTGATCCACGCTGCGGCGCTGAAGCAGGTTCCGGCTGCTGAATACAATCCGTCTGAGTGCATTCACACGAACGTCCTCGGGGCGGAAAATGTTGTCTGGGCCTGTCTGACCAACCAGGTGAAGCAGGTCATTGCCCTGTCAACGGACAAGGCCTGCAACCCGGCCAATCTCTATGGCGCGACCAAGCTGGCTTCGGACAAGACGTTTGTGGCTGCCAACAACCTGTCGGGTGACATCGGGGCCCGCTTTTCGGTGGTACGGTATGGCAATGTCGTCGGCTCCAGGGGGTCGGTTGCGCCCCTGTTCCAGCGCCTGATTGCCAAGGGTGTCACCGAGCTGCCGGTCACGGACCTGCGCATGACCCGTTTCTGGATCACCCTGACCCAGGGTGTGGATTTTGTGCTGTCTTCCCTGTCCCTGATGCAGGGCGGGGAAATCTTCGTGCCGAAGATTCCATCCATGAAGATGACGGATCTCGCCCAGGCCATGGCACCTGACCTGCCGATCAGGGTGATCGGTATCCGGCCAGGCGAGAAGCTCCATGAAATGATGATTTCCATTGATGATGCCCGGACCACTTCGGATCTGGGGGATCGCTATGCCATCGAGCCAGCCTTTGCGGAATTCCCAAGGACTGCCTTCTCCAAGACGTTTCCAGTGGCAGAGGACGGCTTTTCCTATGGCAGCGATACCAACACGGAATGGCTGTCAGGACAGGAGATGATCAGTCTTCTCGAGGATGCCCCGCCGGTCAATCCGCGCCGCCGCCAGACGGATTAGGGCCGTGAGTGATTTTCTCGCCTATGGCCGGCAGACGATCGAGGACGACGACATTGCGGCTGTCGCCGAGGCGCTCAGGGCGGATTTCCTGACCACGGGGCCCAGGGTCGAGGCCTTCGAGACGGACTTCGCCCAAGCGGTTGGTGCCCGGCACGCCATTGCCTGCTCCAACGGAACCGCCGCCCTTCATCTGGCCATGATGGCCCTGGATGTCCGGCCCGGGGAGGTCGTGATCTGTCCCAGCATCACCTTTCTCGCAACGGCCAACTGTGCCCGATATGTCGGAGCCGAGGTGATATTTGCCGATGTGGATCCCGCCACGGGACTGATGACCCCCGAGACCCTGCAGAAGGCCCTGCATGGGGTCGGCGATCGACAGCTCCGGGCGGTCCTGCCGGTTCACCTGCGGGGCGATGTTGCTGATCTTGCGGGGCTGGAGGCCCTGGCCCGGCAGGCGGGTGCCGTGCTGGTGGAGGATGCCCCCCATGCCCTGGGTTCAGAAGCCGACTTTGGCTCCCGGGCCGAGCGGGTCGGAGATTGCCGTCACTCGGCCATGTCGACCTTTTCCTTTCATCCCGTCAAAACCATTGCGACCGGCGAGGGCGGCATGGTCACGACCAATGACGCCGGACTGGCAGCGCGCCTGAGGACTTTTCGCAGTCACGGCATGGTCCGCCGGGACGACGGCGACCCC
>CAIYSH010000030.1 GCA_903928755.1 uncultured Alphaproteobacteria bacterium
CTTTCAGGCCTGCGCAATGTCATGCGGAATTTGGAAATGATTGACAGTCCCGCCGAACCTTCTGCGGTCAGCCCCTTTATCGGGAACAGGACGCTGGACGTTATTGCAGGCCATGGAGGATTTGTCCGTATTCTGGCACCGATCGGTTCAGAGGTAACAGTCGGGCAGCCGGTGGCGACCATTTCTGATCCATTCGGACGGATCATCTCTACGGCCCGGGCGACCATGGCCGGGCGCATCCTGTCCGTCGCCACCTCACCCATGCGGGAAGCGGGATCGCTGCTGGTCCGGATACTGGCCTGGTCGGAAGATCCGGCCTGCGCGGCCAGGGGTTGTCCCTGAATCAGGCGAAGGCAGTCATGGCCCTTCCCCCCGCAGCCTTGGCCAGAGAGTCCATGAAGTCTCTTGTCGCAACCCACGCAGACCAGGCAGCCGCCAGACCCATCTGGGTATTCAGCAGCCGTCCGCTGACCAGAAGCTGACCCTTCTGATCACTCTCGACGGCCCCCTGTTCAAGCAGGGCCCGACAATGGCGGCGAACCGTTTCATAGGGCAGTCGAAGGGTCTTGGCGACGCAATAGGTGCTGACGGCCTGACGCATGGGATCGGTGAACCAACGCGCCGGTGCGCCGGACAGGAGATCGGAACCCAGACCCTGTTCAAAGGCGGCATGGTTGCGGCGCACGATGTTCAGCAGGATGACAGCACGTATGGCATCCATTTTCAGCACCCGGCACAGCCCTGCCATACCCTCCACATAGTAGCTGATGGCCATTCGCGCTGACTGCCGACCCAGGTTTTCGCGAGAGGGTGAAGATGCCGCAGGAACAGGGACGCCGATCCGGGCGAGATTGTCCAGAAGTTGAAGTGTCGCCTGGGTCATCCCGGTGAGCAGTTCCTCAAGGTCCAGCCGGTTGGCTACCTGGGAGGGCACTACATAGCCGCCCTTCTGTTTGCTGCAGTATCCGGCGGCCCGAAGGGCCTGTGCATGGCGGCGGACCGTCTCGTATGGCATGTCAAGGATCCGGGACAGCGCCGTTATGGAAACGGGCGTCCGTCCATCCGTCAAGGTGTCGGTTTCGTCCGGATCCCCGGCTGGAGGGTTCGCGAAATTTCCAGCCATAATTCCCAGAAAAACAATTGAATCAACAACATCACGGCCAAGCCAGCGGCTCACGCGGTCCGTTGTATCCAGGAAATAATTGACCGAAAGGTGGGCCCCAGGCCGAAAAGCTGGATCTCCCGGCTCGTTGTCGAATGCCATGATGAAGTTCAGATGGTTGAAATGCCACCTAGTGTAGGCCTGCACGCAGTGGGTGAGTCACTGTGGCAAATTCGCGCATCTGGTATGACGACAAGCCTGTCGGAATGATTTCCGGAGATGCCGGGTTGTCCTGGGTATTCGGCAGGCTGGCACCCTGGTCTAGGTCTCTCCGAGAACACCACCCAATATGGCCCCCAGAACGCCAGCCCCCGCAACTGCGGCGCCGACCCTGCCGGCACCGCCCTCACCATTGCCGCCGGGAAGATAGTGAGCCAGGGCTTCTGCCAGGTTGATGATCGGCATGGACTGCAGGAAGACATCACCCGGACCGGTCAGGCTCGCCAGGAACAGGCCTTCGCCGCCGAAAAGGATATTGCGGAATCCCGGTACCATCTGGATGTCGAAGCTGACGCTCGGCGTATGGACGCCCACATGCCCTGCATGCACCAGCAGGCGTTCGCCCGGCGCAAGCGTCTTTTGAACGACCTCTCCGGACAGGTCCAGAAAGACAGTTCCCGGACCCGTCACCTTCTGAAGTATGAAACCGGCACCGCCGAAAAAGCCGGAACCGATCCTCTGCTGCCAGGCCAGTTCGAGGGCCACTGATTTTTCGGCGCAGAGAAAGGTCTCCTTGCGACAGATCAGGGACTCGCCAGGCGCCAGCTGGCGGGCCAGGATGGATCCGGGAAACCGGGGAGCGAAGGCAACATGACCGCCGGACCGTTCCCCGGTAAAGTCGGTGACGAAGAAGCTGCCGCCCGTCAGGCTCCGTTTCAGACCGGCGAACAGTCCGCCACCGGTGTTGGTGTGCATGTTCACACTGTCATTCATCCAGGCCATGGCATGGGTCTGGCTGTAGACGGTTTCACCCGGCGCGAGGTCAATCTCTACGGTCTGCATGACCGTACCGGAAATCTGGTATCGCATGTGGGTCTCCATCTCGCCGGGTGTGCGCTGACCGAGCATATGATGTGCCGTCTCCCGGGCAAACCCGCCAGCGTGCCAAAAGATTATGATTTGCCGCAGATCGGCCATCCCCTGGCCCTGATTGCCGTGATATGCGCCTGCGCCTGTCCTGTTCGGAGTCTGTTTTGAAGCGCTTTGTCCCCGCCTGTCTCCTGTTCGTCCTGGCCCTTGGCGGATGTCAGAAAGCCCATACCTCGGCAGAGTCCGGTCCCTATGCAGGTCTCGCCTCAGCCATTGCCGTCTGGCACAGGGATATCGAGACCCAGCCCGCCTGTGGCATCAAGCCGGCAAAAGGGCATGCCTGCCAGAACTTCAATATCGAATGCAAGGTGTCCCTGGATCTCGAGCCAGGCAAGGCCGGAGAGACTGCACGGTTGGTCGCGGCCATGAGCTGGGATGAATGGAATGTCCGCCGGGCGGATTATGACTCGGCATCCGGTGGCGCAATCTTTACCAGGACCAATGGCATCTGGGCTCGCACGGACATCAATGGCCCGATCAATCTGGCAACCTGCGCCACATCATAGGGCCTTTTGCCGACTGCTGCCTTACGGCTTTCAGGCGGTGCCTGCGGAGGGCCCCTCCACCCAGGCATGAAGGATGGCCAGGACCTGTGAGCCCGGTTGCCAGCCCCGGGTGACGACGCCAAAGACCCCCTGGGGATTGGGTCCGGCAACGAGCGTCGGAAAGCCTGTGACACCGGCCCTTTGCGAGGTGCCATAGTCGCTCCAGGTTTCATTTTTCAGGTCATCTGTGTCCAGGTCGAACAGAAAACCATCGCGATCGAAACCCAGTTCCGAAGCCAGGTCGGCAAGGGTTTCTGCCTGGGTCACGTCGCGATTTTCAGCGTAGAAGGCCCTCTGGACCCGCTCAAGGAAGGTCAGGGCCAGTTCTGGATCTTCCCGGCGCACCCTTACGACAGCCCTGGCTGCCGGGTCCGTATCATAGCAGAAACCCGGGTGATCCAGGACGGCACCATCAAAGGGCAGGTGGGCGGCTTCCGCCACATGGGTCCAATGGCCGCGGATTTCGGCCTTTGCCGCCTCGGTCATCGGGGTCTCGGTTCCGGGGCGCAGCCCGCCCATCACCAGCCGGATCGGCAGGGACCTGCCGAAATTCCGGCGGATGTCGGCGATCACCGGCGAAAAACCGTAACACCATGAGCACATGGGGTCGCTGAAATAGACCAGATGAGGCATGTCCATGGCTGACTCCGTTGTCAGGACTGGGGATTGGGCGGGGTGTCTTCGGCCTGCGGGAGCAGGGGGGCAGGCTGCGGTTCCGTCGCAGCTTCCAATGGGGCCGGTGCAGGCGCGGCTTCAGCGGCGGGGGGCTCGACCGGCACCTCAGTATTGACCTTGAAGGTCTGGCCCATGAGGTTTGAACGGGCCTCCAGCTGCTCTGCCCGTGTCGGACAGACGGCCGGCAGGGTCCACCCCATCCATTGCTGGGCTACGGTCCGGGTGGGCAGGCCGGCTGCGGCGGACCAGTTGGATCGGCCCTTGGCGACGGCGGCCGCGCCGACCAGATTGATCGGCCGCAGGCTGGCCTTTTCTGCGGCCTCCATGGCGCGCTCGAACAGTTTCATGTTGGTCCGGCTCATCTTTCGCATGTCTTCATAGACCGCCATGTCGCTGGCAAGACTGGTACCCGGCTTACGGAATGCGCCTTCGATACGGGTGACCTCGGGCAGCACCCGATCATGAAGGTCCAGGTATCCACTCAGCACGCCATAGCACCAGGCGACCAGGCCATAGTCGTCCTTGGGTGCGTCGGGCGGATAGACGGCTTCTTCAGCGACGGTCGGGGGCGGGGCGGCATCTCCGGCGGAGGCCGGACCCTCCACAGCCCCGGCGGATACCTCCGGTGCCACAGGGGCCTCTGCAGCAGGCGGCGGCGGGGGCAGAGGA
>CAIYSH010000031.1 GCA_903928755.1 uncultured Alphaproteobacteria bacterium
GCCGCCATCATCGGCCGCCAGGCGGATACGGGCACCGGTCTTTCCCGCACTGAAGCTGAAATCCGCTGTTTCCAGGGTTTTGAGACTGTGAACGCCCAGATGACCACTGCCATCAAAGCCCAGCCGGTAGCTGTGATCCTCAAGGGCGATGTGGCCGCCACCGTTGAGCGCCCATTTCCCTGCCTGGGAGGGACCGCTGGCCTCCAATTCATAGGACAGGTGAGACAGAGGCCCATCGGCAGCAATGTGGCCGGTGCTGATGGCCAGGGCCTGTCCCGGCAGCACCACGCCGGCCAGGTTCACGGACAGTCTGGCATGGGGGCCGTCATCCGCATCAGTGATCCGGGCCTGCCCACGGATTTCACCCTTCTCGATCAGGGCTCCGGGCCGGACGGTCAGCTCAAGGTCGGCCCGGGTACCGTTTCCAGGGCGAAGGGACAGGTCACCGCGCGCCGTTACGCCTCCGGCATCCAGGACCAGATCCGTCAGATTCAGGTTGCTGTCACCAAGACCGAAATCTGCCCGGGCTGACGCCGGTCCAAAGGCACTGGTTGCGTGGAGGGCGATGGCCCCCAGGCTGGATTTCCGGTCCTTCTGGAAACTCAGGATCAGATGCGCCGCCGTCAATGGCAGGTTTGGAATGTCGATGGTCTCAAAGTCGGCACCCAGCTCAGCCCGGGGCTCCGACAGTGTGCCCCCCAGGGTTCCGGTGCCCTTGGCCCGCCCTGTGACGTCAATTGGACCAAACCGGAAGGGGCCATCGGCCGACCAGGTCAGGCCGAAATCCATGTCGCCCGTCAGACTTGCCTGCCCCTGGGTCGAGGCATGCAGGACCATGCCATCGAGGCTCGCGCTGGCCAGGGTCATCCGGCCGTTGCCGTAAGCCCCCCTCGCCATCAAACGGGGGGTCGGGCCCAGCAAACGGTCTAGGCCAGGATAGCCGGTCGCCAGTCCCTGGCCCTTGCCGTCAAGACTCAGGTTCCAGGGCTTGCCTGTGCCGCCCTGGTCGGCGCTCCAGGACAGGATTGCACCGCCACGGGCTCCGAGCCTGGCCATGACGAGGTTGGAGGCCTCAGCCCGGCCCTTCAATGCAAGCCCCCCCAGAAGGCTGCGCCGCCCCTGCGCCAGAAGCCTGAGGCCCTGCCCCCGGGCGTCCAGGTTCCGGAGGGCGAGGCGGCCATCCGACAGGCGTGACAGATCCATGTCCAGGCTCGGCGCAATTCCCAGTAGGGCAAACAGATAGCCGCTTCCCTTGCCACCCGAGCCCCTGAGACGTCCCGTCAGGTTCAACTCACCCTTGCGCGAGTCAAGGGTCAGAGGACCCGTTACCTGTGCAAGGCGATAGTTTCCCAGTGCAAGGGACGCCAATGCCCCTGTCCCCTCGAAGCGCCACTGGTCTGCATCCCCCTTGAGCCGGCCGGCAATCCGGGTCGCACCGATCGGCGCGCCTCCGATAATCCGGCTCAGCACCGGAACCATCACCGACAGGTCCAGGCCTTCAGGGCCCAGTCTTCGGTGCTCCGGATCCGCCTCACCAGAGACCAGAAGGGCAATATTCGCCAGGTCGACCCGCCCCCTGAGGCTGAACCTGTCCCGCGACGATCTGCGTCCGGAAAACGCCAGGCGGGCCTCCGGGCCAAGGCGGCGGGCAAGGTCACGGGTCAGGCTGGAGGCCGCAAGGGAAATGCGACCGGTCCCCTGTCCACCACGGGCGGTCCAGACACCGTTCAGCCGGACCGGCTGGTCAGGCCCGCTGTTCAGGACAAGGCTCAGCTGTCCCCTGGCCTCCGCGCCACCTGCCCGGGCGTGCAGCATGAAGGGCCGGTCCGCGGGCAGTCCAAGGGCCCCGGCAAGGGCCCCGCCCTGACTTTCCAGGCCATCGGCGACCACGAGAAGCGGCCTGCCCTGCAGAAAGGCGAGATCCAGCTTCAGGTGGTCTCCCTGATGCAGACGACTTTCTGCATTCAGTCTTCCGGCAAACCCGCCGTCGCCACGGTGCAGGGCCAGTCGCCCGTCCAGATCGAAACTGCCCCGCTTCACGCTGAAGTCCGGCAGCATCTCGATCCGGGATCTGATCCCGTCAATCCGGATATCGATGGGCAGCTTAGAGGGCGGGTTGTCAGGGGCCAGGTCAGGTCTGCGCAGCAGCGTCACCTGATCAGCGCTGAGAAGGTCAACCTGAAGCCTGCGGGTCAGAAGGGGCAAGGGTTTCCAGGCGACCCGAAGCGCCCGGACCTCCAGCCAGACGCCCCTGCCATCGACGATGGCGAGCCGACGTATGCGGAAATCCTGCA
>CAIYSH010000032.1 GCA_903928755.1 uncultured Alphaproteobacteria bacterium
AGCGGGAAGATCAGGTCGTAGAAGCGAAAGCCGGCCCATTCCACGTGGGTGAGTTGCTGGCGGATGGCGCTCAGGAATGGGGACCCGCTGAACTTTTCCAACGCCCGCAAGATGCCCGCACCGCCGACGATCCAGAACATGTCGAATCCCCGGAGGGCATCGAGGGACATGAGGCGCTCGGACGGTGGTGTGGCCGTTGTCGATGAGGGATTCTGGGCGGAGGACATGACAAGAAAAGGGGATGCAGGAGGCGATGCGTTCCGAGGTTGGGTTTAGACCCGCAGAAAAATCCGTCGGCTGTGGAGGAGCCAAGCCAACCAGACGCAGAACCCGACGGAAACAAAGGCGGTGACCACGCCCGTCGTCCCTGGATGCAGTCCGTCCAAGAAGAGGGCGACTTCGCCGCCGGTCAGTCGTTTGGCGAGTTTTCCGAAATCAGCCAGGTTCGAGGCCAGGTAGACGGCAATGGAGTTCATGCCAATCCAAGTGAAGGGCTTGGCCCAACCGGACCAACCCTTCACATCGATGAGTCCGTAGAAGAGGGCCAAGAGCAGGCAACTCCAACCGCCCGCGACGCAGACATACGAGGAGGTCCACAAGCCCTTGATGATCGGAAAGGCCAATCCCCAGAGGTGACCTGTGGCTAGTAGGCCTAGGCCAGCCAGTGTGAGGCCTTTCAGGCGTTGAGTGGCATTCCGGGAAGGGTCCTTGAGGAACAGTCCGGCGAGCACGCCCAGGAGGCAGGAGGCGATGGCAGGCACGGTGCTTAGGAGACCTTCCGGATCATGGGCGCCGTTCCACTTCTTGCCGCCGAGGAACTGGGTATCCACCCAATGGGCTAGATTGGTGTCGGGCAGGAGATTGGCCGGGCCGACTCCGGGCACCGGCACGAGGGTCATGAGGCCCCAGTAACCCAAGAGGATTCCGACGGTGGTTATTCGCAGCGCCCGGGGGCTCAAATATAAGTGCAGAGTGGCCGCCGAGAAGTAGCACAGGGCAATGCGCTGCAGGACGCCGAGGTAGCGGATGTCGTTCTCCCAGCCTGTATATCCCCGGTAGAAGAACACCCCCAGCAGGTAGAGCAGGACCGCGCGCTTGAGAATTGCCAGGAACGCCCCAGACCGATCACCGGCCTCCGGTTTCGCGCCGCGCGAGAGGACGATGGAAATGCCGCTAATGAAGACGAAGAGCGGGAAGATTAAGTCGTAGAAGCGGAAGCCTTGCCAGGCGACGTGCTCCAATTGGTCGGCAATGGCGTGGCTCACTGGGCCATTGGCCGCCTTCAGGAAGGCGTGGCCGAAGGCGTCCGCGCCGCAAATCCAGAACAGGTCGAAGCCGCGCAGAGCATCAAGGCTGGCCAGTCGGGATGAAGTGCCGTGGACGGCGGGATTCGTGGGGTTCGCCATACAGTTCGGTCATCAAGCCCAGCCCGGACCGGAGTGCCAAGAACCGATTTGCTAGCGGGCCGGGGTTCCTGAGGCCGTGGTTGACACTAGGTGCTGGTCGAACCAGTCGGCGAAGTGGTGGATGTCCCAGAGCATGGTGAGCCATCCGTGCTTCCCGCCCGGGTGTACGACCAGTTCCACGGTGGGCCCGACCTCCCGGGCGCGGGCTTGGTACCGCTGGGATTGGTCGAGCGGGACGAGGGTGTCGGCATCTCCGTGATAAATCAGGGTCGGCGGAACCCCGGGGTGCAGGTGGAAAA
>CAIYSH010000033.1 GCA_903928755.1 uncultured Alphaproteobacteria bacterium
CGGCTTCCAAGGTTCGGCCTCAAATTTTTGATCGTGATAGCCCCACCCCAGTTTTGAGGTGACCTCACCACCAACCTATGACGTCATGGTTTAGGGCTTAGAGCGATGCAATCACAAGTGCTTTCGCCAATCTAGGATCACCTCAAGACCCGAGGGCCCAGCAAAATTGTCTTTGGCCAGCCTCATCTCCTGACACGAGGAGAAATCTAAGGTCGGCACTTTTCAACAATATCAAATACCATTTCGACCTTTAGGCATTCAAGAGTGGACCTACAGCACCACTCCTACCCCTACCCCACCGTCACCGCATGCAGCCGCGCATAGGCTCCGCCCTGCGCCACCAGGGCCGCATGTGACCCCTCCTCAACGATCCTCCCATGCTCAAAGACCAGAATCCGATCCGCAGAGCGGATGGTCGATAGCCGGTGGGCGATCACAATGGTGGTGCGGCCGACCATCAGGGCTTCCATGGCGGCCTGGACGTCGCGCTCGGTCTCCACGTCGAGGGATGAGGTGGCTTCATCCAGGATCAGGATCGGGGCATCGGCCAGGAAGGCGCGGGCAATGGCCACCCTCTGACGCTCGCCGCCGGACAGTTTGACCCCGCGCTCGCCCACCAGGGTTCCGTAGCCCTTTGGCAGGCGGGCGATGAAGTCGTGGGCCCGGGCCCGGCGGGCGGCCAGCTCGATCTCGTCCCGGGTCGCGCCGGGACGGGCATAGGCGATGTTCTCGGCTATGGTCCGGTGGAACAGGGCGGGGTCCTGGGGCACCAGGGCGATCGAGGCGCGCAGGGAGGCCTGGGTCACCCCTGCAATGTCCTGACCGTCAATCCTGATGGCGCCGGACTCCAGGTCATAGAGCCGCTGGACCAGCTTGACGAAGGTCGACTTGCCGGCGCCCGTGGGGCCGACCAGGGCGATCCGCTCGCCCGGCGCAATGGTCAGGCTGAAGTCGGTGAACAGGGGCTCCGGGGCGGACTTGTAGCGGAAGGTCGCCGCATCAAAGACGATCTGGCCCTGCTGGCCGACAAAGGCCGGAGCATTGGCGGCATCAGCCACCTGGGGCTCGGTGCGGGCAAAGCGGGCCACATCCTCGGTGTCGGCCAGGCCCTTCTGCAGCATGCGGATATTGTCGCCGATATTGCGCAGATAGCTGCTCATCAGCATGAAGGCGGTGACGCCAAAGGCCACATCCCCCGCCGTAGCCTTGCCCAGGGTCCATTGCCAGATCAGCAGGCCGGTGAGGCCCGCCTGCAGGGCGGCCAGCAGGAAGTTCATCACCAGCCAGACATCGGTGCCCCGGTTCCAGGTGACCATGACGGCGTCGCGCCACAGGGCGGTGACCTTGGCCAGTCGGCCTTCTTCCCGGCCCTCGGCACCAAAGCTGCGGACCGTGGCATTGCCGGTGACGGCATCGGCCAGGGCTCCGCCCAAGCGGGAGTCCAGAGCCACCGAGCGCAGATTGGCCGGGCGGACGAACTTTTCGGTCAGCATGACATTGGCGGCCACATAGATCGCCACCACCACGAGGGAATAGAGCCCCACCAGGGGCCAGCGCACCAGCATGATCACCGACATACCGATCAGCACGGCAAAGGCCGGACCCAGCCACAGGACCACGGCGTCGGAGACCGTGTCATAGCCCCACATGGCCCGGCTGATCCGCCGGACTGTGGCCCCGGCAAAGGCATCGGCATGCCAGTCGGCCGAAAAAGACTGGACCCGCTTGAAGGCCTCGTCGGTCAGTTCCGACATGTTCCAGGCCGCCAGGGGGATGAACATCTTGTTGGAAATGTTCCGGACGATGGCGAGGCTGAGATAGATGCCGATGAAGCTGGCCCAAGCTGACCAGGCGTCGTCCACATGGGCAGGGCCGGCGGCCACGGCGTCCACCAGCTTTCCGGACGCCCAGGGCAGGCTGAGGTCCAGGCCGATGGCCAGCAGGGTGGTGGCGATCACCCCGATCAGCAGGCCGCGGCGACGCAGCCAGAAGGCCGAGATGAAGCCCAGCACCTGGCCATTGGACAGCAGGCGGGACTTCTGTTCGTCCTCGTCCTCATAGTGGGCGGTGTCGTCTTGGTGGGTAAGTTCGGTCATGGGAACCAGAATGATGAAGACAGATTGAGGCCCGGACCGGGCGCGGAGTCTGTCTGTGTCAGGAGGTCGCCGGAGGGGTCCGGCAAGGCGAGGGGTCGAAGAGGTGACCGGCAGAGACGCCGGGTCAGACCTGTGGTTTCGACATGCGGAAGTGGTCGGATACAACTATGTGGCACATGGTTTCAGACCCTCCTTTCCGCTCGCAGTTGGCGTCGGGAAGAGGCTAGGCGCGGGGTTAACAGGCGTCAACCGCGGGGCGAGCAGGTTTCGCCAGGTGCGACCATTAAGTCACAAGACTTCCGTGAGGATGGTTTCGAAGCTATCACCTGACCATGGCCTTGAATGCCCCCCTCCCCGACGCGGCGCCGACAAACTGGGTTGACCGGTCTGCCCCTGCGGCCCTGCGGCCCTGGCTGAAGCTGGGCCGGTTCGACCGCCCCGCCGGGATCTGGCTGCTGATGCTGCCAGGCTGGCAGGGGGTGGCCCTGGCCTGCGCCATGCAGGGCAAGTGGCCCGACATCCTGCTGCTGGTGAAGATCTTCCTCGGCGCGGCCCTGATGCGGGCGGCGGGCTGTGCCTATAACGATATTGTCGACCGCGACATCGACGCCAAGGTGGCGCGCACAGCCGGTCGGCCCATCCCCTCAGGCCAGATCTCGGTCAAGCAGGCCTGGGGCTTTCTGGTCGCCTGCGCCCTGGTCGCCTTTGGCATACTGATCACCCTGCCTCCGCTGGCCATCGCCCTTGGGGTCGGGTCCCTGGCCCTGGTGGCGGCCTATCCCTTCATGAAGCGGATCACCTGGTGGCCCCAGGCCTGGCTGGGCCTGACCTTCAACTGGGGTGCCCTGCTGGGGTCGGCCGCCGTGGACGGCCATCTGACCCTGCCGGCCGTGCTGCTCTATGTGGGCGGCGTTTTCTGGACCCTGGGCTATGATACCATCTATGCGGTCCAGGACCTGGAAGACGACGCCCTGGCCGGGGTCAAGTCTTCGGCCCGACGGCTGGGAGCTGCCGCGCCAAAGGCGGTGCTGGGCTTTTATGTGGCGGCCTTCGTCCTGGCCCTGGCCACCGGCTGGTTCGGCCATCTGGGCCCCCTCTTCCTGCCGCCAGTGGCCCTCTATGGCCTCCAGCTGTCACGTCAGGCCTCTGGCCTGCGGGTGGATGACCCCATGGGTGCCCTCAGGCTTTTCAAGTCCAACAGCATGGCCGGGCTCCTGCTGTTTGCGGGCCTGGCCTTCGGGTCCTGGCAAGGAGCGAACCTGCCCTTCTGAGGTCTGGCTCAAAGGCTCAGCCCGTGGCAGATTGGAGAAGAGTATTAGGGACAGGCCATGACTGACACGCCTCTGCCAACTATTATGACCATGACTCCGTTCAATCCGGAGTTCCAGAAGGACCCGCACTCGGTCCTGAAACCCCTGCGCGAGCGGTGCCCTGTCATGCATGATGAAACCTCGGGCAGTTTCATCATCAGCAAGTTCAGCGATGTCCGCGCCATCGCCACAGACTTGACCCTGTGGCGGGATCCTTTGCGGGCAGACCCCTCTGCCGTCATGCAGCGCCGGTTTTCCGATGCCGTGATTGAGGGTGTACCAAGGTCAGAGACCTCAAGCATTCTGACGCTCGACAATCCCGATCACGCACGGGTGCGAGGTCCCCTGGCCCAGGCCCTCTATGCCCGGGTCGCGAAAATCCGGCCCCAGGTGGAGGCCATTGTCGATCTGGCCCTGGACCGCATGGCGGCGAAGAGCAGCTTTGATCTGATGGATGAGTTCTGCGTCCCCATCCCCATCGATGTCATTGCTGTCATTTTGGGGGTCGATCACGCGCGGCTGGTGGAATTCCGCGACTGGTCGGAAGGCATCATCCAGGCCCTGAACCCCTTCCGCAACGAAGACCAGACCCGGCATATGGAGCGGGCCAACCAGGCCCTGACAGATTATTTCCGGGCCGCCATCCGTGAGCGCCGGGACAATCCCCAGGATGACCTGATCAGCGACATGACCCAGCTCCAGGCGCAGGGCGTGCCGCTCAGCGATGAGGAATTGCGCATCAATCTGGCGGCCCTCTTGGTGGGCGGCAACCTGACCACCACCGACCTGATCGGCAACGGCGTGCGCCTGCTGATGCTGCACCCGGAGGAATTGTCAAAACTCAGGGCCGATCCAGGTCTGATCAACAACGCGGTGGAAGAAATCCTGCGCTACGAACCCCCAATCGACATGACCAGCCGGATTGCCTCGAAGGATATGGAAGTGGGTGGCTGTCCGATTAGGGCGACCCAGTCCATGACCCTCTCCCTGCGCGGTGCCAATCGCGATCCCGAAGCCTTCCCCGATCCCGACCGGTTCGACGTCAGCCGCAAGCGCGCGGCCCACATGGCCTTTGGCGGCGGCGCCCATATCTGCATCGGCGCGCCCCTGGCTAGGCTCGAAGCCCAGGTGGCGATTCCCCGCCTGCTGGAACGCTTCCCCAATCTCAGACTTGCCGATCCCTCCGCCGACGCCGTCTGGCGCACCCTGCCCTTCTTCCGTGGGCTGCAGCGTTTGGACCTGGCGGTTTAGGAATTCCCATGGCCGCTGCAGCACGGGTGGATCCAAAGACCTATTTCACGGCCGAGGAGTGGGCACAGCTCTCACCGCGCTCATTGTGGAAGGGGCTGGCCCTGGTGGCCCATGCCTGGATCGTCATCCTGGCGGCCGGTGCCATGGCGATTGTCTGGCCGATCACCCTTCCCCTGGCCGTGATCATTATCGGCGGACGCCAGCTGGGCCTCGGCATTCTGATGCACGACGCCGCGCACGGGGCCCTGCACCCCGACCCGAAGATCAATGACTTTGTCGGCGAGTGGTTCACAGGCGGCGGTCTGATCCGCTACCGGACCTATCATCTGGGCCACCACAAGTTCGCCCAGCAGGCGGAAGA
>CAIYSH010000034.1 GCA_903928755.1 uncultured Alphaproteobacteria bacterium
CATTGATCAGGACCAGGGTCTGGTCAGGCGCGAGGCCGCGCAGGGTCGCCGGGCGGACGCTGTCGGTGCCGTCCGTGATGGACGGTCGGGGGAAGTCCAGGGACGGGGCGACGGTGGCCAGGGCTGCTGCCATTTCCGTGGTGCCCTGACGGGCCAGGGATTCGGTCGAAATCACATCGACGGGCGCAAGGCTCTCGAGCCGTGTGCGGCCTTCAGCGCGGGTGCCGGTTACGACAAGTTCCTCGACTTCGGCGCTGGTTTTCGCCGCGTCGGCAGCGGCGGCCTGGCCTGCCATGAGGGAGGCGGCCGATGCGGCCATCAGTAGAAGTGTGCGATAGGTCATTCTGTAGGGTTTCCCGGTCTGGTCCCGGCGGACGCCCGGACACACAGATAAGGGCCCCTAGCTAGTGCGTCTGCGGCGTCACGGAAATGACATATATGCAACAGTGCTGAAAAACGCGTCTTTGTCTGATCAATTTCAGATCATTTGGTGCAATTTGCGGGCGATCCCATACCTCGAACGCCGCCTGAACCAGAAAAGGCGCGGGAGGTTCGTCCCGCGCCTTTGCCGTATTTCATCATGTCAGAGCCGATCAGGCTTCCGTATAGTCGCCTTCGTGGCTGCCGGCACCGCCAGCAAGCATGTCCTGAGCGGCTTCTTCGGCCGCCAGGCGATCTTCTTCGAACTGCGAGTCGATGACGTTTTCGCCCCGTGCCTGGCGCTCAGCCTCGTCCTGGCTCCGCGCGATATTCAGGGTCACGGTCACGGTGACTTCCGCGTGAAGACGGACCTTGACCTGGTGCAGGCCCAGCGTCTTGATCGGCTTGTCGAGAACGACCATGGACCGTTCGACCTTGCCACCTTCGGCGACAACGGCGTCAGAGACATCGCGGCCGGAAACCGAACCGTAGAGTTGGCCACTTTCGCCGGCCTGACGGATCAGGATGTAGCTGGTGCCGTCGAGCTTTTCGCCCGACTTGCCGGCCTGTTCCTTGGCCCTGAGGTTGCGCGCCTCGATGTCGGCCCGTTGAGCCTCAAACACCTTGAGGTTGGCAGCATTGGCCCGGAGGGCCTTGTGCAGGGGCAGCAGGAAGTTACGGGCATAGCCGTCCTTCACGGTCACGACGTCCCCAAGGGCACCGCGGCCTTCCACACGTTCGAGCAGAATGACTTTCATGGTAATCTGGCCCCTTATTTCACGACATAGGGCAGCAGGGCCAGGAAGCGGGCGCGCTTGATGGCCTTGGCCAGTTCACGTTGCTTCTTGGCCGAGACGGCGGTGATCCGGGATGGCACGATCTTGCCACGCTCGGAGATGTAGCGTTGCAGGAGCTTGACGTCCTTGTAGTCGATCTTCGGCGCGCTGGACCCCGAGAACGGGCAGACCTTGCGACGACGGAAGAATGGGCGGCGGGCACCGGCTGCAGCCGGAGCGGCGGAGGTTTCGTCGGTCATTGTGATCCCTCCTAGTACATTTCTTCGCGGCGCGGTTCGCGCTCACGATCACGGTCGCGACGGGCGAGCACCGGAGACAGTTCCAGGTCGAGTTCCTCAACGCGGATGGTCATGTAGCGCAGAACATCTTCATTGATCGACAGCTGGCGTTCCATTTCCTTGACGGCCGCAGACGGAGCGTCCAGGGCCAGCAGGGAATAGTGACCCTTGCGGTTCTTCTTGATGCGATAGGTGAGGTTGCGAAGGCCCCAGTATTCGATCTTGGCGACTGACCCACCGAGCTCTTCGATGAGGGCCTTGATCGTGTCATTGAGGGCTTCAGCCTGTTGCGGCGAGATGTCCTGCCGCGAAATAACAACGTGCTCGTAGAGCGCCATAGTGTCCTTTTCCCTTGTGGGAGGCGGCGCATGCGTCGGCGGGTGACCGGCGTCTGCGATGGATCCTGCACGAGGCGACCGGGAGTTTCCCGACCCTTTGATGTTCCGTGCGCAAGACCGCCTTCCGTAGAAGATCGCGGCTGATAGGGGAAAACCCCGGCAATGGCAAGGGGTTGGCGTCCCAATGGGGTGCGGAGAGGGCCATGCCCTCTCCGCTGATCCGGTGTTTTTATTTCTTGGGGTGCTTGGCCCGCCAGGCCTTGAGGCTCGACATGGTCTGGTTGACGTGGTCATCGGCAGCCAGGTCGTCATAGGTTGAAATCACCGTGCCATCAGGCGCGATGACGTAGGAGGTCCGCGCGGACAAGGCCATTGGCAGGGAAATTCCGGCCATCTTCAGCGATGAATCATAGGACTTTGCAATGGATGCGCCGGTGTCGGCTGCCACCGGGAACTTGCCCCCGCAGTGCTCGGTTTCTGCAGAGAAGGCCGCAAGTTCACTGACCTTGCCGGCGGTGACACCAATCAGGGTCGCGCCCTGGGCCTTGAAGTCCTCTGCGGCCTCCGAGAACAGGTGGGCTTCCAGATTGCAGCCCTTGGTGTGCGCGGACGGGAAGAAATACAGGACGACAGGGCCCTTCTTGCGGGCATCAGCCATGCTGAAGGTAAAGGGCTTGCCGGCCAGGTATGCCGGTGCGCTGAAATCAGGGGCCTTGGCACCCGGTGCCAGTGCAGCGCCTGCGGAAGTTGCTGCTGCAACGGACAGGGTCAGGGTGGTGAAAAGAGCAATACGGTTCATGGGGGATCTCCTCTTGCAGACATCATACGAACTAGACGACGGTTTGTCTTCGCGGCAAAGCCTGCCAGGTGACAAGTTTTTGAGGGTTTGTGATGACGGTTTCCCAGACGGGGCAAGTCCTCGCCGAAATTGATCTGCCAGAACTGCCCAACCACTATCGCGGCAAGGTCCGGGATAATTACGACCTGCCGGATGGTCGACGGATCATTGTGGCTTCGGACCGGCTGTCAGCCTTCGACCGGATCCTGACGGCGATACCCTGCAAGGGTCAGGTCCTGACCCAGACTGCACGTTACTGGTTCGAGCAGACCGCCGACATCTGCCCCAATCACGTGCTGAGCTATCCTGATCCCAATGTGGTCGTCGGCCAGCGACTGGACATCCTGCCAGTGGAAATGGTTGTCAGGGACTATCTGGCGGGGACCACCGGGACCTCGATCCTGACGCTCTACAAGCAAGGTCAGCGGAATATGTATGGCCTGACCCTGCCGGAAGGTCTGAGGGACAATCAAAAGCTTCCGGCTACGATTCTGACGCCGACGTCCAAGGCTTTTGACGGGGGCCATGATGCTCCCCTGTCACCGGGGCAGATCCTTGAGCAGGGTCTTGTCACCGCCAGGCAGTGGGATCTGATGTCAGACTACGCCCTTGCCCTGTTCGCCCGGGGGCGGGAGATCGCCGCCCGCCGGGGGCTGATCCTGGTGGATACCAAATACGAATTCGGTCTTGATCGGGACGGTGGCGTGGTTCTGGCTGATGAGATCCATACTCCCGACTCCAGCCGGTACTGGTTCGCAGACAGCTATCCGGCAGCGTTTGCCGAGGGAACACGACCCCCAAGTTTCGACAAGGACTTCGTTCGCAGCTGGGTGGCGGAAAAGTGCGATCCCTATCGGGATCCCATTCCCGAGATTCCCGCTGATCTGATTGCAGAAACGTCAAGGGTCTACGTGTCTGCCTTTGAAACCCTGACGGGGGAGGCCTTCAGTCCTCCTCCAGCTGGAGAGGCGATCCATGACCGCATCCGGCGTAATCTCGCGCAATTCTTCTGAGAGCTGATCCCATGCTGAGAGCCCTGACCCTTGCTGCCCTTCTGCTTGCCGGAACGGCAAATGCAGAAAACCTGGTTGTCCACGCGGGCACACTGATTGATGGCACGGGAGACGCGCCGCGCAGAAAGGTTTCAGTTCTTGTGCAGGGCGACAGGATTGCCAGGGTTGTCGACGGTTACGTCGCGCCCGCGGGGTATCGGGTGGTGGATCTGTCCTCAGCAACCGTCCTGCCGGGGTTCATCGATGTTCACATTCACATCGGGGCCAAGCTGCCCAGCACCACCAATGCGACGGAAGACTGGGTCACCCATTCTGCTTTGGACCGTGCCTTTGACGGCGCCGTTTTCGCAAGAGCCATGCTGCAGCAGGGGTTTACCAGTGCGCGTGATGTCGGAGGGTCAGATGACAGCGTCGCCGTGCGGAACGCCATCAATGCCGGCAAGATCCCTGGCCCACGGCTCTGGGTTTCCCTGGAGGCGCTGGGCCCGACCGCTGGC
>CAIYSH010000035.1 GCA_903928755.1 uncultured Alphaproteobacteria bacterium
CGGCAGTATGCCGACCAGGTTTTCCACATGGCCACCGGTCACGACCGGAGTCCTGGCCCGGTCGATCCGGCGCAGCGCATCGACGCTCTGGATCTCGGGATTCAGCCCCAGGACATTCATGCGCTGGAACAGATAGTCCCGCACGACGGCATTGGCGGGGGATCCGACGGGGTGGGGTATCCGTGCGATGACCCGGTTGTCGATCATGGCCCGGCCTGCGGCAAATACGCCAGCCGGTGCTTTCGCGGCCAGGGGTTGCGGGGTCTGGGCTGTCCACCAGGCCAGCGAGAAGGCGCCGATCAAGGCCAAAGCCAATGCCAGGGTTCTGTTCACGCGCTTCGCCTCCCGAAGATCCTGAGCGGGAGGTTATCCCTTTCGAAGCCCCTGACCAGTGGGCAGGCGCATTTGAGGCGACTTCTTTCGGACGGCCATGCCTGCGTCCCGATCATCGGCAACGGAATTCATCACCGGAGCGACCGGCTATGGGGGCTCGCGGGCCGAATCCCCGCAGGGTGTCGCCACAGGAGACCTTTCGACATGTCGGGGTGGGTAATTGGAGTCATGGTGGAAACCGCCGACGAGCCGGCGCCTGTGCGCTGCTATTTTGCAGTCGGCTTCGAAGACCGGGCCAAGGCGGAATGGACGGCCATAGATGGCGCAGCTGGTCTCGGCAATGTCGCCTACAGTCCTGTCGGCGGGCTGGAGCCCGTCCAGGCCCTGACAGCCTTGACCCCTGCAAGGATGAAACGCCTCGGCCTGGCGCCGGGCGAAGTCCGTCCACTTGGCAGGGCCCTGCCACGTAAATGGCTCTGATCCCGCAGCAGGGCTTTCCTGCCCGGATTGACGCAGGGGGCGATGGGCCGTATCTGGCCCTCCCTCGATCTTGAAGGACAAGGGGTCCATGCGACGACTGCGACGAACGGTGCCCAGCGCCGCCTGATCTTCCGCCACCGGGATAGCGCCCTGCACCCCGGGTCTGTCGTTCTTCGTTTTCGAGTTGCACATGTCCCCACAAGCTCAAGCCGTCAGCGGGTTCCATATCGCGCCTGAGCAGGCTTCAGATGCCAAGGCGATTGAAGTCCTCCTGGACCATGCCTTCGGCCCGGGACGTTTCACCAAGGTCTCGGAGCGTGTCCGTGAAATGGCACCCCTGCGGCGCGACCTGTCGTTTTGCGCCTGGGACGATGGGCGATTGGTCGGTTGTGTCCGGATGACCCAGATCCATGTGGGAGACGACCCGATCCTGTTTCTGGGGCCCCTGGCGGTCGAGACGGACCAGCGTAAGGCCGGAACCGGCGGGGACCTGGTGCGCGAAGCCTGTGAAGCCGCCGCTGCCGCCGGATTTCCGATTGTCCTCCTGGTCGGAGACGAGCCCTATTTCACCCGGTTTGGGTTTTCGAGCGAGCCCACGGCTCAAGTCAGACTTCCGGGTCCGGTGGACCAGCGTCGTGTGCTGGCAAGGGGCGCAACCCGGCCGCTGATCGGACCGGCACGCCCCTGATTGCCGGTTGAGGCCAAGGCCATGCAGGCCTAACCTTGGACCATGATGGAGTCTTCAAAATCTCAGGGGCTGGATGGCGTGATCGCCGCGGCCAAACAGGCACCTGGTCGGGGCCTGCCGCCAGTGCATCTCTGGAATCCACCCCACTGCGGCGAAATCGACATCGTCATCCGCAGGGATGGCCTGTGGTTCCACGAGGGAAGCCCGATCGGCCGGGAAGCCCTTGTCCGGCTGTTTTCGACCGTCCTGCGCAAGGATCCGGACGGTTTCCATCTGGTGACCCCGGTGGAAAAAATGAAAATCACGGTCGAGGACGCGCCCTTCATCGCCGTGCGTGTCGACCGCAGGGGAGAGGGGCTGACCTTCCTGACCAATGTCGGGGATGAGGTTACGGCTGGCCCGGAGAATGCCATCCGTGTGGAAATGGATCCGCAGACCGGTGAGCCCCGACCCTATGTCCATGTCCGCCGCGGCCTTGAGGCCCTGATCGCAAGACCGGTTTTCTATGAACTGGTGGAAATGGCCAGGGAACGGCAGACCCCTGACGGCCCTGAACTGGGTGTCATGTCTGAGGGCGTGTGGTTTCCCCTGGGTCCGGCCGGGGTTCACTGTCCGTGAATGCCAACCTGCGCCACTGGATCGGCGATTGTCTGGACCCCCTGGAGGACCGCCCCCCGGCCCTGATCACCTCGGATCACCACCCTTCGACCGTGGCCATCCTTCCAGACGACCTGACCCGTTTGACCCCGGCCTCGGTGCTGATCGGCCTGATCGAGCGGGAGAACGGCTATTCGGTCCTGCTGACCCGGCGGGTCGATACCATGCGCCGGCATGCCGGCCAGGTGGCCTTTCCCGGTGGACGGCGGGATCCCGGGGAGACGCCGTGGCAGACAGCCCTGCGTGAAGCCCAGGAAGAGGTGGGCCTGGACCCTGACCTGGTATCCCTGGTCGGTCTGTCTTCTCCCTATCAGACCGGGACCGGTTATCTGATTACCCCTGTGGTCGGATTCATTGCCCCGGGCTTTGACCTGACGCCCAATCCGGACGAGGTCGCCGATATCTTTGAGACCCCCTTCGATTTCCTGATGGATACCGATAACCACCAGGAACAGGAACGGACCCTGCCCAATGGCGAAGTCCGCAGGTTCTATGCCATGACCCACGGCGACTTCTACATCTGGGGCGCGACCGCGGGCATGCTCCGGGTATTGCGTCAACGCCTGTATGGCGAGTTGCAGCCTGCCGGGGGCAAACTGTGACAGACAGTGTCGATGTCCAGCCCTGGATGATCACGCCACAGGTCACGGCGGTATTCGATGCCCTGGAGGCGCGTGGACGCAGGGGATGCGCCCGGTTTGTAGGCGGGTGTGTCCGAAACACCCTGCTGGGTGCACCGATCGGCGATATCGATATTGCCACGACCCTGACCCCTGACCTGGTCACCGCCGCCCTGAAGGCTGCCGGCATCCGGGCGGTTCCCACCGGCATTGATCATGGGACCGTCACCGCTGTGGTGGATGGAGTTCCTTTCGAGGTGACGACCCTGCGTCGGGATGTATCCACAGATGGTCGCCGCGCAGTCGTCGCCTTTACCCAGGACTGGGCACAGGATGCCCAACGCCGGGATTTTACCCTGAATGCTGTCTATGCCGATCGCGACGGGACCCTGTCTGATCCGACGGGGCGGGGCGTCGCCGACGGCAAGGCCGGGGCCATCGTCTTTGTCGGCGAGGCCAGAACCCGGATTGAAGAAGACAGCCTGAGGATCCTGCGGTTTTTCCGCTTTCTGGCCTGGTATGGCCAGGGCGTGCCGGATGCCGGTGCCCTCCAGGCCTGTGAGGATCTGGCGGGCAGTATCGGCAATCTGCCTGCAGAGCGGACTTCAAGGGAATTGCTCAAGCTGTTGTCCGCGCCGGACCCCCGGCTGGCGGTCGAATTGATGGCCCGGGCCGGGGTGCTGGGGGTCCTGCTGCCCGCTGACCGGGACCGCAGGGAGTTCAGGGCCCTGGTCGGAAACGACTCCGGGATGCCGGGACTGCCAGATCCGGTCCTGCGTCTGGCCGCGCTTCTGCCGCAGGACAGGGAGGCTGTGCTGCAGATCATGGACAGGATGCGACTTTCGAATGCCGAGCGTCACCGGCTGGCGGAGGCCGCCGAGGTGACACCCGTTATCGGCCCCGACATGGGTATGAAAGCAGCCCGGGAATGCCTCTATCTGCAGGGTGCCACAGCATTTTCAGACAGGGTCAGGCTTGCCTGGGCGGCCTCCGGCGAAGGTGGAGATCCGTCCCCCTGGCGAAACCTGCTAGATCTGGCAGAGGGGTGGGTCAGGCCCGTCCTGCCCGTCAACGGCAAGGATGCCGAGGCGGCCGGCGTGCCGCGTGGTCCTCTGGTCGGCAAGGTCCTTGCTGAGGTGGAAGCCTGGTGGATGGCGCGTGATTTCGGCGACGGCCGGGAGGCTGTCCTGGCCAGGCTGGTCGCCGTTATCGGGGATACCGGGGATACCGGGGATACGCCGTGAAGCTGGCCATTCTGGAAACTGGCGCTCCGCCTGCGGACATCGTCGACACCTACGGGACCTATCCTTCGATGTTCCGCACCCTGCTGGGCGAGGATGCCCACGACTATGCGGTCTATGATGTGGCTGCCGGGCAGTATCCCGAGGCAGTGGAGGCGCACCGCGCCTATATCATCACAGGCTCCTCTGCCGGGGTCTATGAGCCCCATGGCTGGATCGATCCCCTGAAGGGCTTCCTTCTGGCGGCCAAGGGCCGTGCGGCCCTTGTGGGTGTCTGTTTCGGTCATCAGATCATGGCCGAGGCCTTTGGCGGCAAGGTGATCAAATCGCCCAAGGGCTGGGGGGTCGGCCTGCATCGCTATCAGGTGGCCAGATCCCACGCCTGGATGGATGCGGCGCCGAGCATCGGGGTTCCGGCCTCGCACCAGGATCAGGTGGTCGCATGTCCGGCTGGGGCCCAGGTGGTCGCGGCCAGTGCGTTCACGCCCTATGGCATGCTGGCCTATGAGGACCAGGCGGCGATCTCCATCCAGCTTCACCCTGAATTCACACCGGACTATGCCAGGGCCCTGATCGAGAGCCGTCGGGGAACCCGATACACCGACGACCAGGCGGATGCGGCTCTGGCGTCCTATGGCGAAGCTGATGACCGTGCCCGGGTCGGGTCGTGGATTTCAGCGTTTCTCGCCCGATCCGGGTAGACGGGCGTCAGGGACGACGTCCTGACCCCGGGATCAGGGCCAGGCGACCATCGGGGGCATGGAGCTCAATATGCTCTCGATGTTTCCCCCGGTCTTGAGTCCGAACATGGTGCCCCGGTCATAGAGGAGGTTGAACTCCACATATCGACCGCGCCGCACCAGTTGTTCGGCCTTGTCGGCCTCGGTCCAGGGTTCGTGCATGCGACCCCTGGCAATGCGCGGATAGACATCCAGAAAGGCCTCGCCCACATCCTGGGTGAACTGGAAGTCCCGCTCCCAGTCCCCGGAATTGTGGTGGTCGTAGAAAATCCCGCCAATGCCCCGGGGCTCATTGCGGTGGGGCAGGAAGAAATATTCGTCGCACCGGGCCTTGTATTTCGCATGCCAGGTCGGATCGTGTTTGTCGCACGCAGCCTGCAGGGCGGCGTGAAAGGTGATGGCGTCAGGGGCATCCTGCGACCTCTGCGCCTCCAGGGTCGGGGTCAGGTCTGCCCCGCCGCCGAACCAGCTCTGGCTGGTCGCCAGGAACCGGGTGTTCATGTGCACGGCCGGAACCCTGGGATTATGCATGTGGGCGATGAGGCTGATCCCCGTCGCCGTGAACCGGGGATCCTTGTCGGCACCGGGCATGGTGGCGGCCATTTCCGGGGTAAAGGTGCCGTGCACCAGCGAGATGTGCACCCCGCACTTCTCGAAGAACCGCCCGCCGCGCATGAAGCCCATGACCCCACCCCCTCCGGCTGGCCGGACCCAGGGCT
Organism: uncultured Alphaproteobacteria bacterium; assembly: GCA_903928755.1. Lineage (GTDB taxonomy): Bacteria > Pseudomonadota > Alphaproteobacteria > Caulobacterales > Caulobacteraceae > Phenylobacterium. The sequence continues at coordinate 5,479 of CAIYSH010000035.1, forward strand.
TCAGCTCGAAGCGACCCGGGGCTCCGGGGTAGAGGTCGGCCGGAGCCTCGTCCTCCATGGCTTCAAAAGCAGTGACGATCCGGTCCCGAAGGGCGTCGAACCAGGCGCGGGCGCGGGTGTTGCGGGTTTCGAGGGTTGCAGCGTCGGTCATGGGATCACGGGCTTAGGGAAAAGCGCGGTCTGACGCAACGCTTCGGAGAGTCCGATGGCGGCGGAGACCGTGACATTGAAGGAGCGGCGGCCGGGGCTGAGGGGAATGATCACCCGGGCATGGGCGGCCTGCAGCACGTCGTCAGGAACCCCCTGGCTCTCCCGACCGAACAGCAGAACGTCGTCGGGTTCAAACCGGAAATCGTGAAGGGGGGTCGCCCCCTTGGTGGTGAACAGAACGATTCGGCCCAGACCCGCTGCGGCGAAGTCTGACCACCCGGAATGACGCGTCACATCTGCCGGCTCGCCATAGTCCATGGCGGCCCTGCGGATCGCCTTGTCGGACAGCGGAAAGCCGCAGGGCTCTATCACATGCACATTTACCCCCAAACATGCCCCCAATCTGAGGGCCGCTCCAAGGTTTTGCGGAATGTCCGGTTGAAAAAGCGCGAGCAGCATTCTAAGCGGTCCAGCCACGGGATGCATGGGGGCTAATCCGAATCATCGAAACGGGAAACCGCAAACTGCGGGGACAGCGTTTCCAAAGTTCGGAGAGGTCTTTAGAATGTGTCCTCAGGGACCAAGGCCAGAACCTCTGGCCAGGTCGAAGTCGGGCGGGAGCCATTCGGTTTCAGCCCCAACTGAAGGGTAGCTTTAAGGTGGCCAGCACCGTCGTGGGCGCAACTCCCGAACACCATACCGGAGGGGAAGACCCCAACCGGCGTGATTTCATTCACATTGCCGCAACCGTCGCCGCACTTGGTGCGGTCGGTGGACTCGCATGGCCGTTCATCGACCAGATGAACCCTGCCGCTGACACCCTGGCCCTGGCCTCGGTGGAATTCGACCTGTCCAAGGTCGAACTGGGGCAGCAGGTCGTGATCAAGTGGCGCGGAAAGCCACTGTTCATCCGCCATCGCACGGGCAAGGAAATCGCCTCGGCGATCAAGGACAACCATGCGGACCTGCGTGATCCCCAGACCGATGAGGAGCGTCACAAGGCCGGCAAGGCCGAGTGGCTGGTCCTGATCGGCACCTGCACCCATCTGGGTTGCGTGCCGACCTTCGGGGGCGGTGATTATGGCGGGTGGTTCTGCCCCTGCCATGGTTCGCATTACGACACCTCGGGGCGTATCCGGAAGGGCCCGGCTCCGAAGAACCTGGCAGTGCCGGACTACACCTTCCTGTCGGACAGCAAGGTCAAGGTGGGCTGAGGATCATGAGCGGACACTCAAACTACGAACCCAAGAGCGGCTTCGAGAAGTGGCTTGACGTACGCCTGCCGATCATTCGGCTGGGCTATGACAGCATTGTCGATTTCCCGACCCCCAAGAACCTGAACTACTGGTACACCTTCGGCGGCATTCTCGCCGTCTGCCTCGGCATTCAGATCGTCACCGGTATCATCCTGGCCATGCACTATGTGGCCCATGTGGACATGGCCTTTGCCAGCGTCGAGCATATCATGCGCGATGTGAACTATGGCTGGCTGGTGCGCTACATGCACGCCAACGGGGCCTCCATGTTCTTCCTGGCGGTCTATGTGCACATGTTCCGGGGCCTGTATTACGGGTCCTACAAGGCCCCCCGTGAGGTCCTGTGGCTGCTGGGCTGCGTGATCTACATGCTGATGATCATCACCGCCTTCATGGGTTACGTCCTGCCCTGGGGCCAGATGAGTTTCCACGGTGCGGTGGTGATCACCAACCTGATCGGGGCCATTCCGGTGATCGGTCCGGCCATCACCACCTGGCTGTGGGGCGGCTTTGCGGTGGATGACCCCACCCTCAATCGCTTCTTCTCCCTTCACTATCTGCTGCCCTTCATGATTGCCGGTGTTGTCGGCCTTCACATCTGGGCCCTGCACGTCCCGGGGAACAACAACCCGACCGGCGTGAACGTGAAGTCCAAGGAAGATACCGTTCCCTTCCATCCGTATTACACGGTCAAGGATGGCTTCGCGATTTCGGTCTTCCTGCTGATGTATGCGGCCTTCGTGTTCTTCAACCCGAACGCCCTGGGCGACGCTGTGAACTATGTTCCAGCCAACCCGCTGGTGACCCCGGCCCACATCGTGCCGGAATGGTATCTCTTGCCTTTCTACGCCATCCTGCGGGCCGTTCCGGACAAGCTGATGGGCGTGGTCTTCATGGGCGGTGCCATCGCCATGCTGTTCCTCCTGCCCTGGCTGGATACGTCCAAGGTCAGGTCAATGCGCTACCGTCCGACGGCAAAGCTGTATTTCTTCATCTTCGTCATCGTGACGATGATCCTGGGATATTGCGGTGGGCAACTGCCAGACAACAAGATCATTCCCGGCCTGACCACATTCCAGGTTGCGGCTTCTGACCTCAATTCGGTCGTCTGGTTGTCCCGCCTCGCGACAGCCTATTACTTCGCTTACTTCCTGATCATCCTGCCGGTTCTGGGTCTTACCGAGACCCCTCTGCCCCAGCCGGAATCGATCAGTGAGCCTGTGCTTTCACATCCTGCCAATGCGCCTGCCGGTGCAGCGGCTTCGCCTGAAAAGAGGGGTTGAGCCTCGATGCTGCGCAAAGGTTTCGCTATCGCGGCGCTGGGCCTCGCCTTCATCGGCAGCCCCACCCTCGCGGCTACGACGCAAGAAGAGCCCAAGGCCGTTCACTGGAGCTTTGAAGGCCCGCTCGGCAAGTTCGATCAGGCCCAGCTCCAGCGGGGCTACAAGGTCTATCGGGAGGTCTGCTCTGCCTGTCACTCGATGAACCTGATGTCCTTCCGGAATCTGGGTCAGAAGGGCGGTCCGTTCTATGATCCCGAGTTCAAGAACCCCAATGACAACCCCTATGTGAAGTCCATCGCCAAGGACTATCAGATCGACGATATCGACTCTGAAACCGGCGATGTGGTGAAGCGTCCGGGCACCTCTGCGGACAAGTTCCCCAATCCTTTCCCGAACGAAGCTGCGGCGCGCGCCTCCAATGGCGGTGCCCTGCCGCCGGATCTGTCGGACATGGCCAAGGCCCGCGAAGGCGGCCCTGCTTACATCTACTCGATCCTCACCGGTTATGAGGAAGCTCCCAAGGGCATGACCGTGCCCAGCGGCAAGCAGTACAACCCCTACATGCCCGGTGACATGAGTGGCTTCTGGTCCCTCGATCCGAACAAGGTGCCGGTGGGCGGCTTCATTGCCATGCCGCCGCCCCTGGCTCCGGACAAGGTCAGCTTTGACGACGGCACAAAGTCCACCGTCGAGCAGCAGGCCAAGGACGTGACCGCCTTCCTGACATGGGCCAGCGATCCCAAGACCGAGGAGCGGAAGTCCTTCGGTCTGGCCGCCATGATCTATCTGTTGATTTTCTCGGGCCTGCTCTATGCGAGCTACCGGCGGATCTGGGCCAATATCGCCCACTAGATCGGGCTGATTGCAGATATGGAAAAGGCCCCGGTTTCCCGGGGCCTTTTTTGTTCCAGCCTTCTGGAGGGCGTCAGACGTTGAACCTGAAGTTCATGACGTCGCCATCCTGAACGATATACTCCTTGCCTTCCGAGCGCATCTTGCCGGCCTCCCGGGCACCCGCTTCGCCATTGAGGCGGACATAGTCCTCGAAGGCGATGGTTTCGGCCCGGATGAAGCCCTTTTCGAAATCGGTATGAATGACTCCCGCCGCCTGCGGCGCGGTGGCACCGACCGGGATGGTCCAGGCACGGGCTTCCTTGGGGCCCGCTGTGAAATAGGTCTGCAGGCCCACCAGCTTGTAGGCCTCACGGATCAGCTTGTTCAGACCGGGCTCGGCCAGCCCCAGGGTTTCCAGGAACTCTCCGCGCTCGGTGGGGTCGAGCATGGCGATCTCGCTCTCGATCTGGGCCGAGATCACCACGCTGTTGGCGTGATCCCTGGCGGCGCGTTCGGCGACCTTTGTGGAATGGGCATTGCCGGTGGCTGCCGATCCCTCATCCACATTGCAGACATAGAGCGCTGGCTTTGATGTGAGGAGCTGCAGCATGTCCCAGGCCTTGGCATCTTCCCTGGGCACCTTGGCGACCCGTGCTGAGCGCCCCTCCCGCAGTTCGGCCAGGGCCAGATTGACCAGGTTCAGGGTGATGGCACTTTCCTTGTCACCGGTCTTGGCGCGCTTATCCAGATTGACCACGCGCTTTTCCAGACTTTCGAGGTCGGCGAGCATGAGTTCGGTCTCGATGATTTCGAGGTCCGAAATCGGATCAACCCGACCCTCGACGTGGGTGATGTCGTCATCCTCGAAACAGCGGGCGACAAAGGCGACGGCGTCGCAGTCGCGGATATTGGCCAGGAACTGGTTGCCCAGGCCTTCGCCCTTTGACGCCCCGCGAACCAGACCCGCAATGTCCACGAAGTTGATCCGGGCGGGCAGGATTTCCTTGGAGCCCGCAACCCGCGCCAGATCATCAAGGCGTGGCTCTGGCACGGCCACATCGCCCACATTGGGCTCAATGGTGCAGAACGGGTAGTTGGCGGCCTGTGCGGCAGCCGTCTGCGTCAGGGCATTGAACAGGGTCGACTTGCCGACATTGGGCAGGCCGACGATGGCGACTTTCAGGGCCATGGGAACTTCAGTTTCCTAATGTGGGCCAGGGCGGGCGCCGAGGCCGGTCAAGTTTCAGTCTAGCTGTTGATGGCCGCGGCGGCGAGGTCGCGCCAGCGTCGACCTTCCTTGCGGAATTGCGGGTGAGCCTTGGTGAGACGCCGATCCAGTTCTGCAAGCAGATCCTGGGCCTGGGCCTTGCGGCCTGTCCTGGCCAGAAACG
>CAIYSH010000036.1 GCA_903928755.1 uncultured Alphaproteobacteria bacterium
GAGACGGCGCTCTTCCTCGAGGCCCTTCTCGCCGCTCTCGTCCATACTGCGCTGGGAGGGGAAGACCCCCTCTTCCCAGCCCGGCAGGAAGACCAGGGGGGAATTCCAGTCCCTTGGCCGAGTGCAGGGTCAGGATCTGTACGGCGTCAGCCTGGGGCCCGCGATCCATATCCATGACCAGGGAGACATGTTCAAGATAGGCCTGCAGGGTATCGAAGGCGGCCATGGACTGGACCAGTTCTTTCAGGTTTTCCAGGCGGGTCTGGGCGGTGGGCGTCTTGTCCAGGCGCAGGGCGTCGGTATAGCCACTTTCCTCAAGAACCTGTTCCATCAGCCGGGCGTGGGCCACGGTCTGGGCCTGGGCCCGCCAGCGGTCCAGGTCGCGAATGAAGTTGGACAGGGAGGTCCGGGTCCTGGCGGGCAGTTCGTCGGTCGAGGCCGCGTCCCGGGCGGCTGTCATGACGGAAACCCCACCCAGACGGGCGATCTGCAGCAGCTTCTGCACCGAGGACTCGCCAATGCCCCGCTTGGGGGTGTTGATGATCCGCTCAAAGGCCAGGTCATCATCCGGCGACTGGATCAGTCGCAGATAGGCATGGGCATCGCGGATTTCCGCCCTTTCGAAAAAGCGCGGGCCGCCCACAACGGTGTAGGGAATGGACAGCAGGACGAAACGTTCTTCGAAAGCCCGCATCTGGAAAGAGGCGCGGACCAGAATGGCCATGTCTCGATACTTGCGCGGGTCCTTTTCGGTGGTTCCCTTGCGGGCACGCTCGATTTCGTCAGCGATCAGTCGGCTCTCGGCCTCGCCGTCCCAGACGCCGCGGACAATGACCTTCTCGCCGCCATTCTGCTCGGTCCACAAGGTCTTGCCCAGCCGGCCCTTGTTGGCACTGATCAGGCCTGAGGCCGCTGCAAGGATATGGCTGGTGGAGCGGTAGTTCCGTTCCAGCCGGATGACGGTCGCACCGGGAAAGTCCCGCTCGAACCGCAGGATGTTGTCCACCTCGGCACCACGCCAGCCATAGATCGACTGGTCGTCATCCCCCACGCAGCAGACATTCTGGCTGGCCTGACCCAGCAGCCGCAGCCAGAGATACTGGGCGACATTGGTGTCCTGGTATTCGTCCACCAGGATATAGCGAAACCGGCTGTGGAACTCGGCCAGGACATCCGGCTTGCTCATGAAGATGGTCAGGTTGTGCAGCAGCAGGTCGCCGAAATCACAGGCGTTCAGCACCCGAAGGCGGTCCTGATACAGGCGATAGAGGGTTTGGCCCTTGTTGCTTGCGAACTGTGCGCCTTCGGCAGGTGGCAGTTTGTCCGGCGTCCAGCCCCGGTTCTTCCAGTGGTCGATCAGGCCAGCCAGGGTCTTGGGCGTCCAGCGCTTGTGGTCGACGCCCTCGGCCTCCATCACCTGTTTGAGCAGCCGCTCCTGATCATCGGTGTCGAGTATGGTGTAGTTGGACTTCAGCCCGACAAGTTCGGCGTGCCGCCGCAGGATCTGGGCCGCTACCGAGTGGAAGGTGCCCAGCCATCTCAGGCCCTCGGCCTCCGGACCGATCATGTGGGTAATACGCTCGCGCATTTCCCGGGCGGCCTTGTTGGTAAAGGTTACGACCAGCAGTTCCCAGGGCTTGGCCTTGCCGGTCGACAATATGTGGGCCAGTCGGGTGGTCAGGACCCGGGTCTTGCCGGTTCCGGCCCCTGCCAGGACAAGCACAGGACCTTCCGTGGCTTCGACCGCGGCCTTCTGCTCCGCATTCAGTCCTTCCAGGTAATCCGGGCCACGGACACGGGCGAGATCGCTGACACGGGGTGCGGGGGAAGGTGATTCAGAACCGGACATGGGAACATATGTAGCACAAACCCCGCCGGGCTTAAGGGGGTGCAGGAAGGTGTTGCTTCAGGGCCCTAACGGCGGCCGGCAAACGCCAGGGCTGCTATACGACAGGCAGACGCCAGGGGTTTGTCACCTCTCTGCTGATCCACCTTCGCAATCAGCCCGGCCATGCTCAGGTCTTCCGTTCTGGCCATGGCCTCAAGCACCGACCAGAACTCTGGTTCCAGGGCCATGGAGGTGGCGTGACCGGCCAGAAGAATCGAACGTTTGTGAAGTCTTGCCATCGGATGTGCACACGCCTCAATTGTGGGAAGAAGGCAATCCCTATTTTACCGGGTTATGGGTCCTGCGATTTCCCTTGCACGGAAATGACGCACCCGTCATTTTGAATGCTCGATATGACAGAGGGGCTACCTCAAATGGCCGCCGATATTCTCCCGATGCAACCGCGTTCAGAAGCCTTCCCGAGGCGGCAGTGGGGTGCGGCCCTTGTGGCCCTGCGCCGCCTGCTGGCGGACAAGGAAGACACGACCGCTGTTTTCGAAATCATGCGCGCCCTGAACGGCGACACGATCAGGAAGGGCTATGACCGACTGCTCACGGTGCATGATGGCGGCAGGCTGGCCTATGAAGCCGTGGAACTTGCGCCCCGGCTGATGGACTCGGCCTGGCTGGAGTCCTTCGCTCCGGGAACAGTCGGCGCGGCCTATCGCGAATTTACCCGTTCCGAGAACCTGTCGGCCGATGGCCTGGCCGAAATCAGTCGCTCGGTGGGCGATGAGATCGAAGTCAAGCATCCCTATGCCTGGTTCGGACGGCGTAATCGCGATGTGCACGATCTCTGGCATGTCCTGAGCGGATATCACCGGGACGCCCTTGGAGAGGCCTGTCTGGTGGCGTTTTCCTATGCCCAGACCAAGGGGCTCGGCTGGGCCCTTATCGCGGTTGGCGCTGCTCTGAGTTCGCGCAAGGCTGAATATCCCTACCCCCGGGCGATCTGGGAGGGATACCAGCGCGGAAAGGCCGCGGCCTGGTTGCTGGCAGAGGACTATGAGCGGCTGATGGCAGAACCCCTTGATGTCGCCCGCACTCGGCTGAACATCACCCCGGCAACACTCTATAATGCCATTCCGGTTGAAGCCCGGGACACGGTCCTGCCTGAAGTTCAAATGGCGGCTTAGAGTTTTCTCCGGCATTCGGACCCGGACCCAGGCCGGAACGGGAATTTTTGGGAGTTCCTTAATTATAAAACCATAACGTGTGCTGGATGAAGCGCAGGTACAGAATTTCCCCGATGGACCGAATTGGAAAAGGGCGCATATCTCCAATGTCCGGGACAAAAATTCGCTTCGATTTAGTGCTCATAATCGTTGTATACTTAATTTTTACAGCATTTATTGCGAATTTCGCCAAAGAATTGATACCGGATAAATTTCATTTCATTATTATAAATCACGATATTGAAATAAATCGTATTCATGAGCGTTTGATTGACGATTTTGTCATCATTGTTGCCGTTCTTCCATTATCATTCATTCTGGAATTGATTGTATTGGGGTGGGATAAATCATCTCTGAAAGAAGTATTATTCAATCCTACTGAATCAGTTAAAACTGATATAGCCTACCTTGTATTTGATCAGTTACATATCTTTAGCCTACTTAGCCGTGTTCTCCTGTTCGGCGCATCGATGATTTCATGGATGTGGTTGAGAGAGCTCATCGCAGCAAAAACAGGCATGGCGATTGATCCAGGCGGAATTCCGTTTGTGGCTCAGGTTGTTCTCTTTTTCATTGCATTGAGTTTTTTCGATTACTGGACCCACAGGGCAGCCCACTCCAAACTGCTGTGGCCCATTCACAGATATCATCACGCGGCCCGGGACTTCTGCATCCTGACCGGCTGGCGTCAGCACCCGGCCGATTTCGTGCCCATCTTCCTGATGAATCTCCCCATGGCACTACTGGGTGCCCAGCCGGAGGTCATGATCTATGTCGCCGTCCTGAAACAGCTTTCCGGACTCCTGATCCACTCCAAGATCGAGTCCGACTGGGGTTGGGTCGGAAAATATGTCCTGCAATCGCCTGTTCATCATCGGATGCACCACAAGCTGGACATGACCCAACCGACCATCCACTTCTCATCAGTGCCGGTCTGGGATCGTCTCTTCGGCACCTGGGATGACCACTACAATCCCGGGGAGCCCATAGGTGTGGACACGGAATACCGTCACGGTTTCTGGGTCTTTCCGGACATGTTCCGGGACTATCTTGACCTGTGGAGGGGCTTCATCGCCCTGATCTGGAAGCCATTCAGCAAGCCCGCCTGAAGGGGCTGACCCTAGTCAGGCTGTCGCTTGGCGCCGTCCAGCAGTTCCCGGGCCTTCTGCGCGATCGACTTGACCAGGGTCTTCTCGCCCTTGGTCTGACCATGCCTGGCGCGGTTGGCGGCGGCCAGGGCCTTGGCGTTCGCCGCCTCCCTGGCCTTCTTGGCCTGGTTGAAGTTGATGACGGTCACGGTCGGCCTACTTCACCGAAGCGCAGAACCGCTGGATGCGGCCGCAGGCGTCTTCCAGCACGGTGTTGGAGGTCGCATAGCTGATACGGAAGAAGGGCGAGAGACCAAAGGCCTCGCCGAACACCACCGCCACGCCCTCGGCGTCCAGCAGTTCATTGGCGAAGTCCTTGTCCGAGGCGATCAGCTTGCCGGAGGGGGCGGTCTTGCCGATCAGGCCTTCGCAGGACGGATAGACATAGAAAGCACCTTCGGGGGTCGGGCACTTCAGGCCGGTGGCCTGGTTCAGCATGGAGACCACCAGGTCCCGGCGTTGCTGGAACAGCCGGGCATTGGGCTTGATGAAGTCCTGCGGGCCGTTCAGGGCCTCCACCGCCGCATATTGCGAGATGGACGAGGGGTTGGAGGTGGACTGGC
>CAIYSH010000037.1 GCA_903928755.1 uncultured Alphaproteobacteria bacterium
CGGTCCGCGGCTCAGATGGTGAGCTATGAAGTCTCCATCGGCTTTGTGATCATCACCGTGATCCTGCTGACCGGAACCATGAGCCTGGGCGGCATTGTCGAGCATCAGAGTGGCGGATTCTGGAACTGGAACGTGTTCGGTGGCGGTCATGGCCTGACCAACCTGGCCCTGAGCGTGGTGATGATCCCCATGTCGGTGATCTTCTTCATCTCGGCCCTGGCGGAAACCAACCGTCCGCCCTTCGACCTGCCGGAGGCAGAGTCCGAACTGGTAGCCGGCTATCAGGTGGAATATTCTTCCAGCCCCTTCCTGCTCTTCATGATCGGCGAACTGGTGAGCATCGTCCTGATGTGCGCCATGATCTCCATCCTGTTTTTTGGCGGTTGGCAGGCTCCGATCGACTTCGGTTTCGTCCATCAGTGGGGACCGATCGCCCAGGGCTTTTATGGCCTGTTCTGGTTCTCGCTGAAAATCTGCTTCTTCTTCTTCATGTTCGCCATGGTGAAGGCCGTTGTGCCCCGATACCGCTATGACCAGCTGATGCGGCTGGGCTGGAAGGTCTTCCTGCCGATTTCGGGTATTGCCGTGGTGCTGGTGGCGGGCTGGCGGGTCTACTGGCTGGTGGCGGCATGAGCAGGATTGCCGCTTTTGCGCTGACCTGCGCCCTGGTGTCTGGCTGTGCCTCCGCCGGGGACAACGGTGATGTCGCAACCTATGACACCCTGAGGATTGCCCGTGCAACCTGCGCCGGCAAGGGTGAGGTGCTGGTCCTGAAGACCGATGGCGACCCCCAGAGGTCGTCGGCCTATGAGTGCAGGAAAAAGCCATGATGAAGCGCATCTCACAGGTTGTGCGGGGCGCGGCCCTGTCCGACTTTTTCGGCGCCCTTGGTATGGCCATGGTCTACATGGTCCGCCCCAAGGCGACGGTGATCTATCCCAATGAGCGCGGGCCCCAGTCGCCGCGATTCCGGGGGGAGCACGCCCTGCGGCGCTATCCCAACGGCGAAGAGCGCTGCATTGCGTGCAAACTCTGCGAGGCCATCTGCCCGGCCCAGGCCATCACGATCGAAGCGGAACCCCGGGAAGACGGCAGCCGCCGGACGACCCGATACGACATCGATATGGTCAAATGCATCTATTGTGGTCTGTGCCAGGAGGCCTGCCCGGTGGATGCCATTGTCGAAGGTCCGAATATCGAATTTGCCGTGGAGACACGGGAAGAGCTCTACTACGACAAGGAACGCCTGCTCGATAACGGGGATCGTTGGGAGCGGGAAATTGCGAAGAATCTGGAACTGGATGCGCCTTACCGCTAATCGGCGGCGGGCGAATCTGAACGGCTGAACGCTCAGCGCGCCATTCCGGCGGGCGGCATGGAATTGAGGGGCGCAGACAAGTGGCCTTGCAGGCAATCGCTTTCTATCTGCTGGCGGCAGTGACCATTGTGTCGGCATTTTGCGTGGTCTCGGCCCGCAATCCGGTGCACTCGGTCCTGTTCCTGATCCTGTCCTTCTTCTCGGCTGCGGGGCTCTTCGTCCTGCTTGGCGCGGAGTTCCTGGCCATGCTGCTGGTGGTGGTCTATGTGGGCGCGGTCGCCGTCCTCTTCCTCTTCGTGGTGATGATGCTGGATGTGGACTTCGCCTCCCTGCGTCAGGGGTTTGCCCGCTATATGCCCCTGGGTGCCGTGGTGGCTGGCGTCCTGGCCTTCGAGATGGTTGCGGTCAGTGCCACTGTGGCCTCAAAGGGTGCGGCCGCCGTCAATGCAGATCCCCAGGCCTCCCTCGGCCAGTTGAGCAATACCGAGACCATAGGTCAGGTGCTCTACACGCATTATGCTTACTTCTTCCAGGCGGCGGGCCTGGTCCTGCTGGTTGCCATGATCGGCGCCATTACCCTGACCCTTCGCCACAAGCCGGGCGTCCGCCGTCAGGTCATCGCCGATCAGGTGGCCCGTGGCCCCAAGACCGGCATGCGAATGACAGATCTCAAACCCGGCCAGGGGATTTCGGAATGACCGTTGGTCTTGCACACTATCTGGCCGTTGCGGCGATCCTGTTCACCATCGGGGTGTTCGGCATCTTCGTGAACCGCAAGAACATCATCGTCATCCTGATGTCGGTGGAACTCATCCTTCTGGCGGTGAACATCAATCTGGTGGCCTTCTCGGCCTATCTTCACGACATTACCGGACAGATCTTCGCCATGTTCGTCCTGACCGTGGCCGCTGCCGAAGCGGCCGTCGGCCTGGCCATACTGGTGACCTTCTTCCGTAACCGCGGCGATATCGCCGTCGACGACGTCTCCGTGATGAAGGGCTAGGCGCATGCAGGCACAGTCCCTCCTTCCGGTCATCGTCTTTGGCCCGCTGTTCGCCGCCATGGTCGCTGGCCTGTTCGGCCGCCGTATTGGCGACATTGCGTCCCAGAGTGTCACCACAGGTTTCCTGATCCTGTCCTGCGTCCTCTCATGGACGATCTTCGCCCAGTGGACCTGGGGCGGGATTCAGCCCTTTACCCTGCAGATCGCACCCTTCATCCATGTCGGGAACTTCCAGTCCAACTGGTCCCTGCGACTGGATGGCCTGTCAGCGGTCATGCTGATCGTCGTGACAACAGTCTCGGCCCTGGTCCATGTCTACAGCTGGGGGTATATGGCCGAGGACCCCTCCCGTCCTCGCTTCTTCGCCTATCTCTCGCTGTTTACCTTCGCCATGCTGGCCCTGGTTACGGCGGCCGATTTCATGCAGCTGTTCTTCGGGTGGGAAGGTGTGGGTCTGGCCAGTTACCTGCTGATCGGCTTCTGGTTCCACAAGCCCTCGGCCAACGCCGCCTCCATCAAGGCCTTCGTGGTCAACCGGGTCGGTGACTTCGGTTTCGCCCTGGGGATCATGACCGTCTACTGGATGTTCGGCACCATCCAGTTCGCGGAGATCTTCCCGCGTGTTCCTGAGTTCGCCGGCAAGCACTGGGAATTCCTGGGACAGACCTGGTCGGCCATTGATCTGGCCTGCGCCCTGCTGTTCGTCGGTGCCATGGGCAAGTCAGCCCAGTTCTTCCTGCACACCTGGCTTCCGGACGCCATGGAAGGCCCGACCCCTGTGTCGGCCCTGATCCATGCGGCCACCATGGTGACGGCGGGTGTCTATATGGTCTGTCTGCTCTCGCCCATGTTCGAATATGCGCCGGTTGCCAAGCAGATCGTCACCCTCATCGGCGCGGTGACAGCCCTGTTCGCCGCGACCGTGGGTCTGGCCCAGAACGACATCAAGCGGGTCATCGCCTATTCGACCTGTTCCCAGCTGGGCTACATGTTCTTTGCGGCCGGTGTCGGTGCCTATCAGGCGGCCATGTTCCACCTCTTCACCCACGCCTTCTTCAAGGCCCTGTTGTTCCTGGGGGCCGGCTCGGTGATCCACGGCATGCATCACGAGCAGGACATGCGGAAGATGGGCGGCATCTGGAAATACATGCCCATCACCTATGCCGTCATGACCATCGGAACACTGGCCATTACCGGCTTTGGCATTCCGGGTGTTGAGCTGGGCTTTGCTGGCTTCTATTCCAAGGACACCATCATCGAGGCGGCCTTCGCTGCGGGCCACCAATATGGCGGGGTCGCCTGGTTCGCGTTCTTTGTCGGCATATTCGCCGCGGGCCTGACCGCTTTCTATTCCTGGCGTCTGGCCTTCATGACCTTCCATGGCACGTCAAAATGGAGTGCCCATGCGCCCCATGATGATCATGCCACTCATGGACATGATGGCCCTGCGGCCCACGCCGACCACGGCCATGACGATCATGCTCACGACCACACCCCGCACGAGAGCCCGCTCTCAATGCTGATCCCGATCATCCTGCTGTCGATCGGCGCGATCTTTGCGGGCTTTGTCTTTGTGGAGAAGTTCGTGGGCGAGGGACGTAACGAATTCTGGAAGGGGGCCATTTTCAATGCTCCCGGCAACCAGATCCTTGAACACGCCCATCATTCGCCGACCTGGCTGCTTTGGCTGCCTCTGGTGGTTTCGACCTCTGGCCTGCTGATCGCCTTCTACGTCTACATCCTGAAGGAAGGCATGGGGGCCAGGATTGCTGCGCGCAAGGGCCTGCTCTGGGGCTTCCTCTACAACAAGTGGTATTTCGATGAGCTGTATGAGGCGACCTTCGTGAAGGCCGCGAAATTCCTGGGCGATCTGTTCTGGAAGGGCGGGGACCAGAAGCTCATTGACGGTCTGGGACCTGACGGCGTTTCAGCCCTGTCCCTCAATCTCGGCAAGCGCATGGGCAAGGTCCAGACCGGATATGTCTATCACTATGCCTTCGTAATGCTCCTCGGCGTGGCGGGACTGTTGTCCTTCGCGCTGTGGGCCTGGCAGGCTTAGGGGAGGGCGACCTGATGATCGGTATACTTTCCCTCATTACCTACGCGCCCCTGTGTGCCAAGGAGCGCGCGACCATCGATCTGGTGGACCAGGCCGGAAGGTCAGGCGATATCCGCAGCTTTGTCGCCCACCTGCACAAGAATGACCGGTTGACCGCGTCCTTGCTCCTGCGTGGTCTGGCCCATGGACACATGTCGTTTTTCGAGTGGGGTCTGGCAGAGCTGTCGGCAATTCCACATCACCGAACCTGGATGATGGTTCATGATGCCGGCCCACTGGGGCTGCGCGCCATCTATGAGCGGACCGGCCTGCCGGCCAGGCTCTTCCCGGCCTTCAGGGCGGCTGTGGATACCTTTCACTCCGTGGAATTCGACGGCGGGGCCAAGGACCGCGAGCGGTTCCAGGAGACCATGCTGCAGCGCTTCCTGACCCAGCCTGTGCATGTCGCGCGGGAAGATGTCGAATATCTGCTTGATAAGATGGACCGTCTGGCGGTCGAAACCCGGTCGGAAAAGCGTCCTTCCCTGGCGGTCTGACCGACAATATGGTGCTTGCTTTGCGCGGCATGGGCACCCAATCTGGGTTCATGACCGAGAACGCGCCACGCATCGCACCTGACAGCGAAATCAAGCCCGCCGCCACAATCCTGATCCTGCGCGACGACCCGACCTTCGAGGTTCTGATGGTCAAGCGCCATCATCAGATCGATTTTGCCTCCGGTGCCCTGGTGTTTCCGGGCGGCAAGACCCATGCCGGGGATGACGATCCGGCCTGGGCAGATCACATACTCGGCGGCGAAGATCATGATGCCGTACAGCGCGGTCTGCGCATTGCCGCGATCCGCGAGGTCTTCGAGGAAGCGGGGATCCTGCTGGCCCGCCGGAGCGATGGCTCCCCCATGGGCGACCAGGTGGCCCCGATGGAGGTCCGGCAGGCGGTGGACGCCGGAAGGATGGCCTTTCTGGATGTTGTCCGCGATCTCGACGCCCGACTGGATCTCAATACCCTGACGGTCTTTGCCCGCTGGATCACGCCGCCCATGACCCCCAAGCGGTTTGATACCTGGTTTTACGTTGCCCATGCGCCGTCAGACCAGCTTGCAGCCTGCGATGGCCGCGAAACCGTGGATGCCGAGTGGATCGCACCGTCAGAAGTGCTGCGGCTTGCTGAAGCCGGCGAGCGCAAGGTCATTTTCCCGACGCGGATGAACGTGAAGCTTCTGGCTGAAGCCATCAGCGCTGACGACTGTATTGCCAGGGCGAAGTCCCGGACCCTGGTGACGGTCCGGCCGGAAATGAAGGACACGCCCAATGGCAAGGTGTTGGCCCTGCCGCCGGATGCCGGTTACGGGATTGTCGAAGAGCCCCTTGCCAATGTCATGTGAGCCGTAAGGCTCAGGCGCTCAATTCCGCGACTGTTTTCTCAAGCTCTGCGATCAGGGCGTGTCCGACCGGGTCTTCATCGGTCTTGATCCCCTTTCGTACGGCAGCCTTGATGGCATCGATGTGCGCGTCGATCAGGGTCAGGGGGGCGTCCAGGCGCTTGTCCTTGTCTTCAGTCAGCTTGCAGAGCGAGGCGGCGAACTGGGTGATGATCGGATAGCCGTAAGTTGTGCCCAGGCCCTTCAGATCATGGCACCGGGTGTAGAGCGCCTCCATGGAATCAGGGGTCTTGCCCTCGTCCCTGACGCGCAGCCGTGCGCCGTCAAGCTTGACGATCTCGTCATTCAGCCACTGAGCAAAATTGCCCGCGAGGCTCTGAAGCGCAGCTTCGGCCTTGGCAATGGCTTCAGGATCAATGGCCCCGAACCGGCCTCCGACTTTTTCACGCAAGGGGTTTGCGGCCGGGATCAGCTGGTCGGACTTCGGCTGGCTCACAAGGTGGCTCCTGGAGATACAATCGTCTGCAGAGTTAATTTGGACCCGTTAAAAATGGATGAGGTTCCGATGCCGTCTGCCTAAACCGAAAACTGTTCGGCCAGGACCCGCTCTTCCAGACTTCGGCCTGCATCGAACAGCATGCGCATGCTGACCTGCCGGTCCTCGGAAATGTGCACCTCAACCACATCCCGGACCTCGAGATTGTCCGCCACTGCCGAGACAGGGCGTTTCTCGGCCTCCAGGATGTCGAACGAGACCTTTGCGGTATGGGCCAGCAGTGCGCCGCGCCAACGGCGGGGCCGGAAGGCGCTGATGGGGGTCAGGGCCAGGACCTTGGCATCCAGGGGGATGATCGGGCCATGGGCCGAGAGGTTATAGGCTGTGGATCCGGCAGGGGTCGCGACCAGGGCACCATCACAGGACAGCTCGCTCAGGCGGACCTTGCCATCAATGGAAATCCGCAGCTTGGCGGTCTGGCGGGTCTGCCTGAGCAGGGACACTTCATTGATCGCCATGGCCCGATGAACCTTGCCATAAGCGTCGGTGGCGACCATTTTGAGCGGGTGGATGGTTGCGCGCTCGGCGGCATTGATCCGCTCCAGCAGATCTTCCTCGGCATACTCGTTCATGAGAAAACCGACCGAGCCACGGTTCATGCCATATATGGGGCGGCGACTGTCGATCTGCCCGTGCAGGACTTCCAGCATGAAGCCGTCGCCGCCCAGGGCGACCACGACCTCGGCTTCGTCCGTTTCGCTCTGGCCGTAACGCTCGGACAGGCGCTCCAGGGCCTCCTGGGCCTCGGGACGTTCACTGGCAAGGAAGGCCAGTTTCCGCACGGGTGGGTTGGGCGTTGTCATGCGCGCTTCAAAAGCCTTCCAACCCGCCTCGATGTCAAACCGGGTTTTTGCTTAGAGCATGTTCCGAAGGGTGGGAACCGGCTATCGGCTTCAGTCATGCTCTAAACTACTGAATTAGAGCCTTTATTGCCCCTGCAGGCGATTCCGTCGGAAGGGGAAAAGGGTTCCAGCATTCTGAAGGCGCGGCCGGCCCAGAGCGGCGAGATGCCGCCGAAAGCCTGGTCAACCCTTTCGCCGTCATCCGGTGACCCGCCGGGACGTTCCCCGTTCAGCTGCCGGATGGAGGCAAGCACCTGCGGAAAGACCGTTCTGTCCATACCCACGGCGCGACAGGCCAGAGCCAGGGGTTCCGCACTTGCCGCACCAATGGCTGCCTGCAGACTGGGTAATGAAAAATCACCCAACCGCGCCATGCCCTGCAAAAAGACCGAGAGCCGTCTGTCCATCAGGGCGCGCAGGAGAAAGCTGGTGGTCAGCTGGCCGGCACCGTGCATCTTGACCACAAGGGCACCGGTGGTGTCCTGATCATCGGTCACAGAGGGGTTGGCGGACGCCAGGGCCGCATCCAGGGCGCGGGTCTGGAGGTCGAATCTCTGGACCAGCAATTGCCGCTGAGGGTCCTCGCACCAGGCATACAGGCCATAGGCCTGACTTTCCGTGAGCCGGTCATGGCATGCCAGTGGCTTACGCAGGGCAGCAACCGTCCGCGCCCTTGTGACCAGCAGCTCGAGTTGGCTCAGGGTCAGCGGGATATCCCGGTTCTCGGCCAGGGCGGTCAGCACTGCAGGGTCATTATTGGCGATCAACATGTCGACCACAGCTTCAGGCAGCCCCTGCCGACGGGCGAGTTCCGTGTGATGTTCAGGACCGGTGACGTTGATCAGGCCCATGAGATCAGCCTGGTCCAGGACCGGGCTCGATCGCAGGATCGGCGTGGCGGAATCGATGGGGCCCGTGGCCAGGGCCCAGATCAGATTGTCGCCAGGCCAGGCGGCTTCGGCCAGGTCCTCTGCGAGACGGAGGCGGCTTTCCGGGTCACTGAAGGCCAGCAGATCATGCGTAAGGGCTGAAACCTGTTCCACAGCGTCCACCGGCATGGGCGTTCCCCTGGCAGCCCGGCACAGCCGGAGCACTGCCATCACCAGCCGGTCCCGGGCACCGGGTGAGGCCGAGCCTGCCGTGAAGCCTGCCAGATCCCCTGAAAATGCCGCCAATCCCAAGATCGAATCCTTTTTGGTGCGAGGTGCAGGGGGAGCCTGTTCCGGGGACATGAAAACATGGTTACAAAAACGTAGAAACCGGACCTTCGCCGACCATGGCCGGCCGGACTATGCCTCTGGGGAGATGACATGGCTGAACCTCTGATCCTCGCCCTTGATCAGGGCACGACCTCGACCCGCGCCATACTGTTCAATGCCCGCGGCGAGCCCCTGTCCGAAGCCGGGCGCTCCCTGGAGCAGTATTACCCACAGGACGGCTGGGTAGAGCATGATGCTGACGAGATTTTCCAGGCCACGCTGGCGGTTATTTCCGAAGCCATGGCCACGGCCGGACGTTCCGCTGCAGACATCACGGCGATCGGCATTACCAACCAGCGCGAGACGGTCGTCATCTGGGACAAGGCGACCGGCGAACCGATCCACCGGGCCATTGTCTGGCAGGACCGCCGGACCGCATCCATCTGCGACCGACTGCGCCGCGCAGGGCTGGAGCCTCTGGTCACATCGACCACCGGCCTGCTGCTGGATCCCTATTTTTCCGGAACCAAGATTGCCTGGCTGCTGGACCACGTGGAGGGCGCCCGGGCGAGGGCCGAAGCCGGCGAC
>CAIYSH010000038.1 GCA_903928755.1 uncultured Alphaproteobacteria bacterium
GGCGGCAGGGGCGACATGGTGTCCCTGGCCTGGATGGAGGCACAACTGCAGGCCTTCGGTTACAGAACCCAGCGGCAGGAAATCGAGGTTCCATTCTTTGAGAGCGTGACTTCGCGTCTGCACGCCGAGACCTTTGACCTGGCCGTCGAGCCCCAGGCGCAGGTCTTGGTCACGGGGCCGGCCGGGATTTCCGGTCCCCTGGCCCGGGCGGAAGACACGCCGCCGCCAGGTGGAATCCTCGTCGCCGTCCTGCCCTATCGCCGGTGGTCATCCGCCAGCAGCCCTGAAATCCTCGCAGCTGCGCAAAGAGCCGCTACCACGCAGGCCGCCGGACTTGTCCTGATCACTACCGGCCCGACCGGCGAGGCCCTGGCGCTGAATGTCCCGGCAGACCGAAAGCTGTTCCAGGTCCCCACGGTCGTTCTGGCCCCCGGATCTGCGCGTGCGCTTCTGGACGCAGCCACAGGCCGTCGCCCTGCGACGCTGGTCCTGGATGGAAAGGCAGGTCGACGCCCGGCCTTCAACCTGATCGGACACCTGGATCGTGGTGCGGCCCGGACCCTTGTCCTGTCAACGCCCCGCTCCGGCTGGTATGGATGTGCCGGTGAGCGCGGGCCGGGCATTGTCGTGTGGCTGAGACTGGCACAATGGGCAGCTCGGGCCCTGCCAGGATTTAACATCACCCTCGTGTCTGCCAGCGGACATGAATACGACAACCATGGTGCCCACGCCTTTCTGGGGTCACGTGCACCGAGGCCGGGGAAAACCGCGCTTTGGGTCCACCTGGGTGCCAATGTCGCGGCCCGTGACTGGCGGGAAGCGGCCATGGGAGTCCTCAGCCCCCTGCCCAGCCCCGACTCCCAGCGCTATCTGATGGGGTCAAAGGAATTCATTCCGGCGCTCGCCAGCATTTTTGCCGGCGAACCAGGACTTGAGGTTCCAGCCCCGACCGGCGCGAGCGCCGCCGGCGAACTGGATGAAATCATCAAGGCCGGTTATGGCCGGGTCTTCGGCGTCTTCGGCGCCCACCGTTTCCACCATGCAAGAGGCGACGACGGACGCTGTATCGAGCCTGCGCTGATCGATCGGCTCGTGCCGAAATTCCAGAGGGCGATCAATGCGGCCCTCACCTAGACCTGCCCAGGCACCCTATGAAAATCTGCCCGCCATTCTCAGGAAACCGCAAAGTGCATGTGGGACTTTGACCTGGGCTGTATTTCCTGAAATCCGTTCCCTGGCATACTGAAGGTGCGCCAGGCCTGCGCCCGTTGAGCAAGAGGGTTTGAAAATGAAACTGCGGATTCTGACTGGCCTTCTGGCCGGCGCTGCCCTCTTGCATCAGACAGGCGCCCAGGCGGGCATACTGCCCCCGCCAGGCGACCAGGCCCTTGCCCACGACCTCCTCAGCGAGTTGATCAGCATCAATACGGTGCATGAGCAAGGCACACTCAGGGCCGCTCAGGCGCTCAAGGCCCGCTTCCTGGCGGCCGGGTTCCCAGAGTCGGACCTGACGCTCGTGGTCATCCCGGAGCACCCCAACCAGGGGCAATTGATTGTCCGGCTGCCGTCAAAGTCCCCCAAGGCGAAACCGGTTCTCTGGCTCGGCCACCTGGATGTTGTCGAGGCAAGGCCAGAGGACTGGACCGTTCCACCTTTCAAGCTCACCGAGCGGGACGGCTGGTGGTATGGTCGGGGAACCCAGGACATGAAAGCCGACGATGTTGCCGTCGCCATCAGCCTGATACGCCTGAAACGTGAGGGTTTTGTACCGGACCGGGACCTCATTGCCGCATTCACCTCCGACGAGGAGAGCGGGGACGCCAATGGCGTGGACTGGCTGCTGAAGAACAGGCGGGAACTTGTTGACGCCGCCTTTGTGATCAATCCCGATGCTGGCGGTGGCGCATTCAAGCAGGGAGTCCGTCAGGCCTATGGCATACAGACCAGCGAAAAAGTCTATGTGACCTTCCAGGCCGAGGTCACCAATAAAGGTGGTCACTCATCGATTCCTGAACCCGACAATGCCATCTACAGACTGGCAGAAGGCCTTGGCCGCCTCTCCAGATTTCATTTCCCCGTCGAAACCACGCCGACCACGCGGGGCATGTTTGCCGTCAACGCAACCCAGGAAACCGGACAGACGGCGGCTGACATGGTTGCCGTCTCGAAACTGCCAACGGATCTGGCAGCAGCCGAGCGACTGTCGCAGACCCCACGCCTGGCGTCACGCCTGAGAACCACATGCGTCGCAACCCAGATATCCGGCGGACATGCCGAAAACGCCCTGCCACAGAGAGCGCGGGCCTCCATCCAGTGCCGCATGATCCCGGTCGATACCGAAGCCCAGGTCAAGGCCAGGCTTGAGGAGGTTCTCGCCGATCCGGATATCAAGCTGACGGTTCTGGTGCCATCGGCTCCAGCCCCGGATTCGCCGACGGATCCAAATCTTTTCAAACGCTTCGGACAGGTCGTGGCGGCGTCATGGCCTGGCATTCAGATCATGCCTCATATGGACCTCGGCGCCTCTGACTCAATCTTCACCAGGGTCAACGGCATTCCCAGCTATGGCCTGTCCACCATCTGGACAGACGCCGAAGACAATCGCGCCCATGGTCGCGACGAACGCATAAGGCCGGAGCGCTTCTATGAAGGCGTGGAATTTTCCTACCGGCTGATGAAGGCACTGGGCACCAGCGGAAAATAGATCTGCGCGCACTTCACGCCCGGCTTCGAAGATGCATCAAGGTTACCGCATACCTTAACCATTTATTCGGGCTCCTGCGGCATCCTGACACACAATAAGGAGTTGCATCGTGCAGTTGGTCAATCAGCCTCGCCAGAGAATGCTTGTCGTCGAAGATGACGCCATGATCCGGGAGCTGATCGTCACCCGCCTTGAGTTGGCCGGCTACAAGACCTTTACGGCCAGGGACGGTTATCAGGCCCTGAAACGCCTGGCTGAGATCAGGGCCTCGGGCATGATCCTGGACCTCAACATGCCCCGGCTGGATGGGTTCGAAATGCTCCGATACATGAGCAGCACCAATATCATCGGGAAAATTCCGACCATGGTTCTGACCGGAAGGAATGACCCGGAGGATATCAGGACGGCCATTGGTCTCGGTGCCCGTGACTTCATGACCAAGCCATTTGCTGACAAACAGTTCCTGGCACGGGTCGCTCGCCTGGTCCGGTCACCACCAGCCCCCTCAGCGCAGGAAGAGAATGTCCTGCATCTGGACTGATGCAGGGCTGGATGTGCAATTCCCGGGAATAACGCTTTAGTCTCACCGGAGGCGGGTGCCTGATTCGAGACCAGTCGCCTCAGGTTTCACGCTAAAGCTTTTGAGCCCCTTGCATGGTCGGCCCTTCGAACGAATGGCGTAATGAGGCTTTCGAGAAAGCCCTTGGCCTGCACAGCCAGGGTAATCTTGTGGCTGCGCAGGAGGCCTATATTACCCTGCTGACCGCACATCCTGAAGATGTGGAGGCCCTGCACAATATCGGCATCCTGAACCTCCAGCTTGGCGACCCTGAACTGGCGGTGGCCTTCTTCGACCAGGCCCTTCTGAGGTCCCCGGCAGAGCCCCGGATCCTGATCCATCGGGGCGTGGCCCTGAACAGTCTCGGCCGACAGGATCTGGCCCTCGCAAGTTTTGACTCTGCCCTTGTATCGACTCCAGATGACCTGGATGCACTGTTTCAGCGGGCAGATATCCTGCTGGACCTGGGCCAGCTCGACGCGGCATTCGACGGATTTTCCAGGGTTCTGGCCCTGACCCCTGAAAACCCTGTGGCAAGGCATAACCGGGGTGTTGCGGCCTATCATCTGGCCAGATTTGACCAGGCGCTTGAAGACTATGATGCCCTGATCGCCCTTTCCCCGGAGGACATGGAAGCCCGCGTGACCCGCGGAGCCGTCTTGCGGCGAATGGGGCGACCAGAAGACGCGCTGACAGCCCTTCAGACTGCAATACGCATTTCGGATCAGCACGCCGGTGCTTTTTCCAATCTCGGTAATGTTCTGCAGGACCTGCACCGTTTCGAGGACGCGGTTTCGGCCCTGGATCGCGCCATTGCACTGAACCCAGGAAATCCGGACGCCCTTTCGAACCGCGGAGTCGCCTTGGCCGCACTGGGACGGTTCGCAGAGGCCATAGACAGCTACACTCAGGCGCTCGCGCTGGATCCTGGCGCTGCGGATATCTATTCAAACCGGGGGCTGGCCCATAAGGCCCTTCGGAATAGTCAGGAGGCCCTGACGGATTTCGAGACGGCCATCGGCCTAAATCCCGGTTTTGCAGAAGCTTATTCCAACAGGGGTAATGCCCTGCAGGACCTGAAAGCCTTCGACCTTGCCCTTGCCAGCTATGATCAGGCAATTGCGCTGCGCCCAGACTATGCCGACGCACATTGCAATCGCGGCAATGCCCTGCAGGGCCTGAAGCAGCATGAAGCCGCCCGCCAGGCCTTTGCAAGGGCCATCGCGCTTGACCCCGCTTATGAATATCTAGCAGGTACCTTACTGCTTACCAGGATGTGCCTGGCCGAATGGGCCGGGATTGAGGCTGAAATCTTGGCCCTGGAGAGTGCCCTTCTGGAAGGCCGCCATGTCGCGCCGCCCTTTCCCGCCCTCGCCCTGACAGGGTCCCCGGCTGTGCAGAAGGCCGCAGCCGAGATCTGGGTTCAGGACAAAATTCCCCAACGTCACAGGCTGGGCGCATTCAGGGAATGGCCGCCACATGCAAAACTTCGCATCGGGTATTTTTCGGCAGACTTTCATAACCACGCCACCAGCTATCTGATGGCCGGGCTCTTCGAGGCGCATGATCGCGATCGGTTCGAAATCATCGGGTTTTCCTTCGGGCC
The DNA here is from genome assembly GCA_903928755.1 of uncultured Alphaproteobacteria bacterium. Taxonomy (GTDB): domain Bacteria; phylum Pseudomonadota; class Alphaproteobacteria; order Caulobacterales; family Caulobacteraceae; genus Phenylobacterium. Next base: position 4,870 of record CAIYSH010000038.1, read on the forward strand.
GGATCGAAATGACGAAATGCGGCGAAGGACTTCCCGGGCCTTTGATCGTTTCATCGATGCCAGGACCCTGAGCGACCTGGAAATTGCCAGTCTCTCCCGGAGCCTGGAGATCGATATCGCCATCGATCTCAAAGGTTTCACCGAAGATGCAAGACTGGGTATATTTGCCGACGGGTGCGCACCCATACAGGTCAACTATCTCGGCAATCCCGGAACGCTTGGCGCCCCATATTTCGACTACATCATTGCTGACAGGACCATCATTCCTGAGGTTGCCCGGGAGTTCTACTCGGAAAAAGTGGTCTGGCTGCCGCACTCCTACCAGGTGAACGACTCGAACCGCAAAATTTCCGATCGTATGTTCACGCGCACGGAACTCGGGCTCCCGGAGGATGGGTTTGTCTTCTGCTGCTTCAACAATGGATACAAAATTTCCCCGCGAATGTTCGACGTCTGGATGAGGCTCCTGACGCAGGTCGAGGGAAGCGTTCTCTGGCTCCTGTCCGATCTGCCCATTGCCGTCGACAACCTGCGACGGGAGGCGGAGTTGCGGGGCATTTCGGGCGACAGACTGGTTTTCGCTGACCGTATGCCGCCTGCAGATCACCTGGCACGTCATGCAGCGGCAGATCTGTTCCTGGACACACTGCCCTGCAATGCACACACGACCGCAAGCGACGCTCTCTGGGCGGGCCTGCCTGTGCTGACCTGTGTAGGCCAGGGGTTTGCCAGCCGGGTCGCCGGCAGCTTGCTCAATGCCATGGACCTCTGTGAGTTGGTGACGACCAACCTGGAAGAATATGAGGCTCTTGCGCTTCGCCTCGCGACAGATCCAGCCGCGCTCATTGAGGTGAAGGCAAAACTCGGCCAAGCGCGGACAACATCATCGCTTTTCAAGGCCAGTACTTTTTCCCGCCATATCGAGTTGGCCTATGAGCTGATGGATCAACGGCGGCGTGCGGGATTGTCACCGGATCACATCGAAATCCCGGCCTGAGCGGGCGTGAGCGGATTTTCGGAAATCGAAGGTTCAATGCCTCTTCCCCTGTGCGCATCACCCGTTAAAGTCCGACGCAACTAAGAACCAATCTTACCTTCGGGGGAACACCACCGCATGGCGGCGATCGAGACGGGAGCAGAACCTGGCGCAAAGCCGGTTTATTCCAATAATTACAAATCCCTGGTCCTGGCCCTTCTGGTGACGGCCTATACCTTCAACTTTATCGACCGGACGATCATTTCGACCATCGGCCAGGCGATCAAGGTCGATCTCAAAATCACCGATACCCAATTGGGTCTGTTGGGCGGGCTGTATTTCGCCCTGCTCTACACCCTGCTTGGCATACCCATTGCCCGGTTCGCCGAAAGGTTTTCGCGGGTCAACATCATCTCCGGTGCCATCGTGATCTGGTCGGCCTTCACCGCGCTCTGCGGCACGGCTTCGAATTTTGCCACACTTGCAGCCTTCCGGTTTGGTGTGGGCTTTGGCGAAGCGGGACTGTCCCCGCCCTCCCACTCCCTGATCAGTGACTATTTCGAGCCCAAAAAGCGGGCATCTGCCCTGGCCGTCTATGCCTTCGGCATCCCTCTTGGGACCATGCTCGGGGCGATCATCGGCGGCTGGCTGGCCCAGAACTTCTCCTGGCGGATCGCCTTCATGCTGGTTGGTATTCCGGGCGTTCTGATCGCAATTGCCATCAAGGTCCTTATCAAGGAGCCAGCACGGGGGCATTCAGAACCTGACAGTCCGTCCGCAGCGGCAGCCGCGCTGGAGGGGGCCAAGCCCTTCTCCATGGCCAATGAATTTTCCGAACTCTGGACCGTTACCAAGTCCCTGTTCGGCAAGTGGCCCGTCTTCCACATGATCATGGGCGTGACCCTGGCATCGTTTGGATCCTATGGTTCCGGCCAGTTCGTGCCGCCCTATTTCACCCGGACATTTGGCCTGAACTATGCAGAAGTCGGGCTGATTACCGGCCTGGTCGGCGGGTTTTCTTCCGGTATCGGCACCTTGCTCGGAGGCTTCATCACCGATGCCATGTCCAAACGCAGTGCCCGCTGGTACTCCCTGACGCCCGCCATCGGCCTGACCATCGCCACCCCGATCTACATTGCGGCCTATCTGCAGCCTTCCTGGCAGACCGCGGCGATGATCCTGCTGGTTCCCGGCATCTTCCACTACACCTATCTCGGCCCGACCTTCGGCGTGGTGCAGAACATGGTCGAGACCCGACGCCGGGCCACGGCTGCTGCGCTTTTGCTGTTCTTCCTGAATATTGTCGCCCTTGGCGGCGGCCCTCCCTTCACGGGTTGGGTCATTGACCACTTCGCCCAGTTCAACTTCAACCATCCCGGCAGCCACGGGATCATCGACTCCATCAGCCGGATGCTGGGCGGTGGGAACCTGGGTGGGGTGAACTTTGCGGAAGCCTGCCCGGGTGGGAAAGCACCAGAGGGCGCTGCGGCGGCCCTGGTTGCCAACTGCAAGGCCAGCCTCAATGGCGCGACGCGGTCAGGGATCATTGTCTCGATCTGCTTCTATCTCTGGGCCGCATTCCACTATTTCCTCGGCTCCATCGGACTGGTCCAGGCCATGGCCAAGGCGCGTGCCGACCGCGGGGAGGCCTGACGCCGGTGTTCGAAGGGTTTGCCAGGGTCTGGACGCCCCTTGCGGCCTCAGCGGCGCTGAAGCAGGCCCCGCTGGGGTTCACCCTGGCAGGTGAGAAGATCGTCCTCTTCCGTGACACGTCAGGGGCACCGGCCGCACTTCTGGACCGCTGCCCCCACCGCGGCGTTGCCCTGTCCCTTGGGCAGGTCAAAGCGAATGGCTGCCTGGAATGTCCCTTTCACGGCTGGCAGTTCAATGCCCGGGGTGTGAACCAGCATATCCCCTTCAATCCCCAGGCCCGGAGGGAGACCCTGGGCGCCACCCCCCTTCCTGTCCGGGAAATGGGCGATCTGATCTGGGTCTACACTGCGCCAGGTGTCGAAGCGCCGACAGAGCCAACCCCACCCGAGGGCCTGACGGACCCTGATCTCGCCCGCACCATCATCGAGCGGACCTGGAACTGTCACTGGACCCGGGCCATGGAAAACATGCTCGACAGTCCGCACCTGCCCTTTGTGCATCGCAAGACCATCGGCAAGTTCACGCGACGCTACATGACGCCCGACTCAACAATGACGGTGACCTGGGACGACACCGAATTCGGAGGTCTGACCCGCAGCCTGGTCGATGGCCGCGACGGTGGCGGGCGACTTGAGTTTCACAGACCAAACGTCATGGCCCTGCATATACCGATTCCAAACCGCCACCTGCGGATCCATGCTCTGGTCATTCCTGTCGACCAGCAACGCACCCGGTTGATGGTTGTCGGCAGTCGGGACTTCCTGAAATACCGATGGGCCCAGGGCCTGTTCGCTGCAAATTCCGCGCGCATTGCTGATGAGGACCGGGCGGTCGTGGAAAGTTCGTGGCCAAGCGAGGTTCCGCCGATCAGCCAGGAACACTCCGTCGCCACGGATCGCGCCACCCTCGCATTCCGGAAGTATTATTTCGAGACCCTCAAACCCTCCGCCATCTGAAATCCGCGAAGCCTGATAAAGGGACAGGTGAGGAATCCGGGGGCCAGAACATTTTCGGGCGGAAAATACTTGTTTCCATTGCCCGGTGCCCGGAGGCTCCGTAACCTGAAACCAGGACGGCGCGCCAATCGGCGAAGACCGTTGCCATGGGAGATGAAAATGACCCGCGCCGCTCACCTTGTCCTGGCCTGCGCCCTGCTGATCGGTGCCGCTCCGGCTCCCATGCTGGCGGCAACGACCTCCAAGCCGGCTCAGAATGTTCCATCTCCCTATCAGGGGCCCCGCAACGCGTTTGGCCAACCGGACCTCTCCGGTTACTGGTCGAATGCGACCCTGACCCCTGAATCACGGAACCCTGCCCTGGGGAACCGCGCCGTCTTCACGGCTGATGAAGTGACAAAGCAGGAAAATGCCGTCGTCAAGGAAGTGGAAGACGGCAACAAGCCGATCGATCCAACCGTTGCGCCCAAGGTCGGCGGGGACGCCGTCAAGCCAGGTACTCGCCCCGAATTTGCGGGTGCCGGCGGTGCCGTCGGCGGCTATGACAGAGGCTGGCTGGACCCTGGCAACAACATCATGCGCGTTCACGGGGAACCGCGAACCTCCTTCCTGACCACGCCGAACGGTCAGGTTCCCCAGCGCAAGGCCGGTGCACCGCCAGCGCCGCGGATGTTTTATGGTGGCCCGTCGCGGGGATCAGCCGCTGACTATGAAAACCGTTCCCTTGGTGAGCGCTGCATATTGTCGTTCGGCCGGAATGCCGGCCCCCCCATGTTCCCGAACGGATTCTACAACAACAATTACCAGATCCTGCAGACCCCTGACTCCGTGGTCATACAGGTAGAAATGGTTCACGATTTACGTGTGATCCGGCTCAACGGAACCCACCGCACGGACGGTGTCCGGCCCTGGATGGGCGATGCCGTGGGACACTGGGAGGGGGACACCCTGGTGGTTGAAACCACAAACATTCCCCAGCGCCAGGCCTACCGGGGCTCCTGGGAACACCTGACCGTCACGGAGCGGTTTACCCGCGCGGCCAAGGACCGGATCCTCTACCAGTTCACGATCGACGATCCCAGCCTGTACGACAAACCCTGGGGCGGCGAATACGAGTTTTCGCCCCTGAACGGCGTCATCTATGAGTATGCGTGCCATGAGGGAAATTATGCCCTTCCCGGAATCCTTGCCGGTGCACGGTCAGAGGAAGAAGCCGTAGACGCAGCAAAGGCTGAGGCGGCTGCGGCCGCAGCCGCCAAGGCGGCAGCGGAGGCGGCCGCAGCA
>CAIYSH010000039.1 GCA_903928755.1 uncultured Alphaproteobacteria bacterium
GTCCTGGTCGTCGAAGGGGTTGGCCCGATTGCCGCAGTGCGCCGGTCCACCCATTTGATCCGGACCCATTGGGGCGATGTTCTGGGCGGCCAATCCATGCTCGGACTGCTGACGCTGCTGGCCATCATCGTGCCCGGCGCCGCGGTTGCCGGCGTCGTCTATGCGTTCCAGGACGCCGCCCAAGCCTATCTGGGGGTCCTGGTCGGGGTCGGAATCGCTTATCTGGGCATTGTGATGCTGGTGTCGTCGGTCCTGGGGATGATCTTTCTGGCCGGGGTCTATCTGTTCACGTCCACGGGCAAGGCCCCCGATGTGTTTGGTGACGATCTGGTGCGGGCGGCGTTGAAGACCGCCTAGCCTCGCGTCGCCGTACGGCAGGTATTTGTTTTGGAGAGTATGGAATGCGTCGTTTGTCGAGTGTCCTTCTTGCGGCCCTGATGGTCTTGTTGTCCTGCGCGGCCGAGGCGAAGACGTACAAGGTCGGCGTGCTGGTCCCGCTGACCGGACCTTCGGCGGAAAAGGGCATTCCGCTCAAGAATGCCGCCGAATTGTTCGTCAACCAGTTCAACAATAGCGCCGAGGCCAACGGCACGCGTCTCGAACTGGTGGTGCGCGACGATTTCGACGATCCGCAAAAGGCCCAGGCCGCCGCGGCCGAGATGGTGAAGGACGAGGGCTTGATCGCCGTGGTCGGGCATTACTATCCCGGCGTGGCCCTGGCCACCGGCAAGGTCTTCGCCGACGCCAAGATCCCGTTCCTGTCTCCCAATGTCAGCAGCCCGGCGGCCTTTGCCGGCAACAAGTGGATGTTCACCCTGAACGTTCCGGACACCGTCCAGGGCGAGTTCCTTGCCGTCTACATCAAGGAGGTCCTCAAGAAGGACAACATCTTGGTGATCCACAACACGGATCCCTTCGGCACGGCGTTGCGGGACGCCTTCCTGCGCAAGGCCCAGCGCCTGGGTCTCAAGGTGCTGAAGACCCTGCCCGTGGCCGTCGGGCCGGTGGACAAGGATTGGGCCGCCGGCAATCTGGCCGACGCCACGGAAAAGCAGGCTTTCGGTATCGTGGCCGCCCTGACCCACTCGGAATCCGGCCTGTCCTTCCTGCCCCAGTTGCGCGATGCCGGAATCACCGTGCCGGTCATGGCGCCCAACACCTGGTCGAACCCGAAATTCCTCACGGAGGTGGACGAGAAGTACACGGCCAACGTCTATCTCGCCTCGGCCTTCCTGTGGGAGATCGCCAACCAGAAGGCCTCAGTCTTCGCCAATGCCTATGGCAAGCAATTCGGCGCGCGGCCCTCGGTCGCCGCCGCCATGTCCTTCGACGCCATGGAGTTGATCGGCAAGGCCATTCTGGCGGCGGACGGCGACGGGGCCAAGGGCGGGGCGACCCGCGCCTCGATCCGCGACTACGTGGCCGGGATCGAATGGCATGGCTTCGTCGAGGGCGTGACCGGCAACCTGTTCTTCAAGAACGGTCGCGACATGACCGCCGAATACGTGGGCAAATACCTTCAGGCCAAGGGTGAAGCCGCCCCGCCGCGCCCCGCCGAGGACGCCGTGGTGCAGGCCTCGTACCGCGACGTCTATGTCTCGGTGATGAAGGACGGCCGGTTCAAGACCGCCCCGGTCCAGCTCCTGATCCCGCACGAGGAATATGTGCTGAAGGAGATGGCCGAGCGCATCGGCAAGGGCCAGGTGACCCTGGTGGACGGCACGCCCTATCACATCGTCGACGTGATCTCGGTCGGCGTGGACGTGATCCGCATCAATGACGTCAGCATCAAGGACATGCAGTGGGATGTGGACGTCTTCATGTGGTTCAAGTGGTCCGGCAGCCGTCTCGACGGCAAAGACATCGAGAAGATCTCGGCCATCAACGCGGTCAAGGAGCAGTCGTCGCTGTTCAAGGAAGACCTCTCCCATCCGACCAAGTATCGCGCCTATCGAAAGCGCCTCACCCTGACGGCGCCTTATGATCTGTCGAACTTCCCGTTTGATTCCCAGACCCTGCCCCTGGAGATCGCCCACACCAACAAGAACTCCACCCATGTGATGCTGGTGCCCGACACCCGGCACATGGAGACGGTGCCGGTCAAGGATATCAAGCCGCAGGAATGGACCTATACCGGGCGGAACGTTTTCTCGGATCTCTACCGCTATGATTCCACCTTCGGCGATCCCGACTACCGCATGGGAACCGGCTACAAGAGCCCGGTCTATTTCTCCACGGTCAATCTGGATATCGGCATCAAGAGAATTCTGAAGCCCTATCTCTTCACCTTCTTCCTGCCGTTGCTGATCATCTTGGGCATCATCCTCATCATTCTGTGGGTGCCCCTGGACCAGTTCGCTCCGCGCATCAACGCCACCATCTCCGGCCTGATCGGTGTGCTGGTCTATCACATGTCCCA
>CAIYSH010000040.1 GCA_903928755.1 uncultured Alphaproteobacteria bacterium
AGAAAAACTCATTCCAGAAATGGAAGAAAGGTTAAAGGACTTGATTGCCAGAATAGGAAACTCTAAGATCGCAGATAAAAACGGGGACATCAACAAAACTGTCGATTTTATAACTGAAATTTCAAATGAAATATTCGAATTGTACGATCAATCTAAGAAAATCAATTTGTTCCAAAAAAGCCTCCAGCTTGAGGAGACCAACTATGAAAAAATTGCAAACTTTAAATTAGAATTTGTAATGATAGAGAAACTCTGGAAAAGTCGGAAAGAATTCCGAGACAAATGTTTAGAATGGGGCAGAACTCATTTCCTCAAAGTTTCAATTGAAGAAATGAGTGAAATTATAGAAAAACTGAAGAAAATCGGAAATGAAACGGATCTGTCACAGGACCGCGCCCTGATTTGTGCCGCCGAAAAACAGGCATTCGGAACCTCGCAAGAGGTTCTGAAGTGCCTTGAAGCCGTGACAATCAATCCCGCGCAAGCCGGGGTCATGGATTCCATTGTGCTCTTCAACCGCGCCATATCAAATGCGCGCATCGGACATCTTGAAAAGGCAGAGTCAGATTTCTCCCTTCTGAAAACAATGGAGACCCAGAGGGCGCTGCCGCCGTCCGTCGTCCCCCGGATGGAGCTCCTCGAGGCCGAGATGAAGTTTGCCCGCGGCAATGCCCGGGACGGCGTCATTCAATTGCGGGACTATATCCGTAACACGGCCATTGCCGACGCCCAGATGTACGACACCAGCCGTCGCGAAATCACACAGGAATACAACCGCAATCTGGAACTTCGTGCCCAGCTGCTCAACATGCAGAAGATCATCATCGCCCTCGCCTTTCTGGCCCTGGCGGGTGGGGCCTTGATGCTGGGTCTGCAGATTAGACTCGCCAACCGGTATTGGCGCCAGAGGCAGCGTGCGGTGGCCGCAACGGCTGCCAAGACTGAATTCCTGTCCAATATGAGCCATGAAATCCGAACCCCCCTGACCGCTGTAATCGGATTTGCGGAGCTTCTCGGCAAACGCAGCGATCTGCCTGCGGACGTCCAGTCCCAGATCACCAAGATCATCGATGGCGGCAGCGCGCTTCTGCTGATCGTCAACGATGTCCTGGATTTCTCCAAGATCGAGTCAGGTCAACTCGAGTTGGAAAGCCACCCCTACAGTCCCCTGGACATCGCCTCCAGAACCCTGGGACTGGTCGAGGGCCTCGCGGTTGGAAAGGGGCTGAAACTCACCCTGGACGTCGCCGAGGGGCTGCCTGAGTGCTTGATTGGTGACCAGGGAAGGCTGCAGCAGGTCCTGCTCAATCTCGTCAATAACGCGGTGAAGTTCACCCGTGAAGGATCCGTCCAAGTCCGCCTGCGTTATGACCGCGCTGCCAACCGCCTTGGATGCGCCGTCATTGATACGGGGGTGGGTATTCCCGCAGACAAGCAGGCCATGCTCTTCAAGCGGTTTTCCCAGGTGGATAACACCATAAGTCGGGTTTATGGCGGCTCAGGGCTTGGCCTGGCCATCTCCCGGAGCCTTGTTGAGCTGATGGGTGGTGATATCCACCTCACATCCGAGGAGGGTTCAGGCTCAACCTTCAGCTTTGAAATCCCGGCTCCCATTGCCACGGCCAGCGCCTCCCCCCGGCCCCAGGCAGATGACATCACAAAGTGGGACGCCGGGGACGCCCCCCTGCTGCTGATTGTCGACGACCGGGACGAAAATCGCGACATACTCAAGCTCATGACCACTGCAGTCGGACTGCGCTCGGTCCTGGCTGCCAGCGGTGAAGAAGCCCTGGTTTTGGCCAGGAAGCAGCACTTCGATCTGATCCTCATGGACGTTCGCATGCCGGAGCTGAGTGGACTGGAAGCCAGCCGTCAGATCCGCTCTGAATCAGGATTCAATGCCAGGACGCCCATTCTCGCCATATCCGCCAACGTCTCTGCTGCCGAGATCGACGAGTGCCTTGAGGCTGGCATGCAGGGGCATATTGCCAAGCCCATCCGTGCCGAAGACCTGCTGCACAAGATTTCAGCCTGGGTGGGTTCAAAAATTCCAGAAGGCGCGCTCAACATGGCGGGACAGGAACACACAAATTGAGGTCCGCACGGGCCTGAATGGCCGTGCGGACCTTATGTTTCTCCCGGGGGCCAGACTGGGTTCAGGCAACCTTGCCCAGTGACAGGCCTTCATAACGGGCCAGATGATGGTCGGTGGACCCGAATGCACCCTCAATCATGGTCGCACGCTTGAAATAGTGACCAATGGCCATTTCGTCAGTCATACCCATGCCGCCATGCAACTGGATGGCATTCTGACCGACAAATTTGCAGGCCTTGCCGATCTGCACCTTCGCAGCGGAAACCGCCTTGGCGCGATCTTCCGCCGCATCGTTGAGCTTGATGGTCGCCATATAGGTCATGGAAACCGACTGCTCCAGCTGGATGAACATATCGACCATCCGGTGCTGCAGGACCTGGAAGGACGAGATCGGCTGGCCGAACTGTTTGCGCTGCTTGGTATATTCCAGCGTGCCTTCATGCAGGCGACGCAGGACGCCACAGGCCTCGGCGCAGGTTGCGGCGATGGCCTCGTCGATCACCTGTTCGACCAGGGGCAGGGACTGCCCTTCGGGGCCAACCAGGGCGTCGGCACCAAGCGAGACATTCTCGAAATAGACCTCAGACGCGCGGAACCCGTCAACGGTCGGATAGTCGCGGGTGGTCACGCCCTTGGCCGACGCCTCCACGATGAAGACCGAAACGCCCTGAGCGTCCCGCTGGTTGCCACCGGTGCGGGCCGTCACAATGAAGTGGGTTGCGTAAGGGGCACCTATGACCACGGCCTTATGGCCGTTCAGGACATAGCCTGCGCCATCCTTCTTGGCGGTGGTCTTCAGGTCTGACCAGTTATAGCGACCCTGGGGTTCGGCATGGGCGAAGGAAATGATCGCCTCGCCCGCAATGACCTTGCCAATGAGGTCGTCGGCACCAGCCGGCTTGCCATGCTTGAGGAACCCCCCGCCAATGACCACGGTCTGCAGGTAAGGCTCAACCACCAGGGACTTGCCCAGTTCCTCCATGACCACCATGTTTTCAGTATAACCGCCGCCCAGGCCGCCCTGCTCTTCCGAAAAGGCTGCGCCCAGGATCCCGAGCTCATCGGCAAAGGCCTTCCAGACGTCCGGACGCCAGCCCGGTTCTGCCTTCAGGGCTGCCCGGCGTTGATCAAAGCTGTAATTGTCAGCCAGATAGCTGGCGACCGTATCGCGCAGCATGGACTGTTCGTCGGTAAAGCTGAAATCCATGGTTTCCTCGGATCGTGAGCCGCCCCGTCAATGACGGAGCGGCATTTCGTGGGATGTATTGTCGTTCCGGAAAGTCTTAAAGGCCCAGTACCATCTTGGCGATGATGTTGCGCTGGATCTCGTTGGACCCGCCGTAGA
>CAIYSH010000041.1 GCA_903928755.1 uncultured Alphaproteobacteria bacterium
ACTGGCAAACTCCAGAGCACGCCACCCAGCACATCGCTCGGCCAATGCGCTCCGACCCACATTCGTCCAAATCCTGTTACCGCCACGATGAGCGTCGTGGTCGCAGAGGCAACAGCCTTGACTCGCGTGCTCCGACCCCTGCTCATGACCCAGGCCAGGCCGCCACAAATCAGTACGGCACCGGCCGTATTTCCACGCCCGAACAGGGTGCCCTGGGGACCGCGCAAGACTTCGACCCGCCCGATATCATAGGGACGGACATCGGGCGTGATGACCGAGAACGAGGTCAGGGGCAGATCATCCAGATAGATGGCGACAAGCTTCTGCTCGCCACTGCTGCTGGTGCCGTTGGAGGTCTGGATGCCCCGCACCACGAATTTGTTGAAGTTCGAGCCGCCAGTGGCGATCACGCCAGGCACGGTGCGGGTCAGGTCTTCGTAGTTTTCAATGCCCCGGGCTTCGAGATCCTTGCCGCTGACGGCCGTAATGCTCTGGGGAATGTCCTGGACGGACTCGGCCCGCTTGGTGGCGGTGACGATCAGTTCCTCAATGACCACAGGCTTGCTGTCGGCGGCCAGGGCGTTTTGAGTCCCTATAAGGCCGAAAACCAGGGCCGAGGCTCCAGCAAACAGGCCAGTTCTGGTATTGCGAGTCATGTCATTCTCCCCGTTTTCAACGGACCGCGAGACCGTAATGACCCCGCTTGCCGTCACTTCACCGGTGAGAGACGTGCCCTGAAGCATGATCTTCAGGGCCTCCGGAATCGTGCGTCGTCCTCTGACGGGGTGTATTCCCCCCTTTCGCGCCAGTTCATAGGGAAACAGAAGCGGAGCGCCGCACTGTTCAGCCAGAGCCCCAAGGGCCGGGCCGAGCGTGCCCTCCGTGATCCGCAGATTGCAGACCGGACCTGTGGTTCCGGCCTCCGCCCCGCCACTGACGGCGAGCACTGTGCCGGCCACGAGGCAAGCTGCAGTCCTGGCGCGCACGCGGCGATCCTTCTTCCCTAATCTCTGGCGCGACGATGGACGCAACGATTCCGCCTGGTCACCGGCCTGAGGGGATAGGACAGGTGAAGTTGGGAAATCCTCCAGTGCCCCTGTGCCTTGTGTGACGTTTTTTTGTCCCGGATGCAAATGGGGGGCCTTTGCAATCATGGACGGCGGAACCTAGAGGGCCCCTGAAAGCCTGACATGCTTGTCATCCAGCCGCTCGACATGCACGCCGAAGCCGGATTCCAGCGCCTCCAGCATGGGGTCGACCTCTCCGACCTTGAAATAGCCACCGATCTTGAGGCTGTTGAGGGCCGGATCGGCAATTTCGATCCGGACATCGGTATAACGGCTGACATCGGCCACCACGCTGGGCAGGTTTTCGCCGTTGAAGACCAGCATGCCCTGTCGCCAGGCCAGCTTTCTCGAAACTTCAGGGGGGGCCAGGTCAACATGTTCGATCAGGGTGGCCCGCTCGAGGACGGCCAGCTCGGTTGCCCCCTGACCCGCCGAAACGGTGGTCAGGGTCCTGCGTGGCAGGGCCGCGACCCGATCGAGGGAGGTCGAAGCCAGGGGATGCTCGATGGAGGCCAGTTCGACCTTGCCCTTGGTGACCGTGACCTCGACCCTGTCTCCGCTCAGGCGCACCACAAAGGCGGTGCCCACCGCCCGGACCACATCCTGCCGGGCATAGACTGAAAACGGCCGCTTCCGGTTGGGCGCCACTTCGAAAAAGGCCTCGCCCCTGAGCAGGCGCAGGTCCCGGGCGCGGGCCGAATAGCGGACCTCGACCTTGCTGTTGGTGTTCAGCTGGATGCTGGAGCCATCGTCGAGGTTTACCGTCCTCTGGCCACCGACCGCCGTGTCATAGACCTCGGTGCGGGGCAGGAGCTGCAGGCCCGACACGGCAACCAGGCCGGTCAGGATCACCCCTGCGGCGGCAAGACCGGCAATCCACCGGTTGGTGCCGACGGCTGCGGTGCGGGGGTTCACGATCGCCGGTGCCCGTCCTGCCAGGGAATCAAGCTCCGACCACAGGCCGGCCAGCCGGTCTGCGGCCAGGCGATGCTGTGGGCTCAGGGCCTTCCAGGCCGCGAAGCCGGCCAGATCCGCCTCGGATACCCTGTCCCGGTCCAGACGCGCGATCCATCCTGCAGCCTGGGCCTCAAGGGTTGCCGGATCCACCAGGCGGATGATGTTGTCGCGATCAGACATCCGAACCGGACCCTGCTGCCGTCCCGTATCGCGGCGCATCCCTGGACACATGCCCCGTCAGGGGGGCGGCTCCGACCTCGTAGCCGCGAAGCCGCAGATATTCGCTGCACTTCAGCAGGCCGGTTGCCAGATGCTTTTCCACCGTGCTGACGGAAAGCCCCAGCTGCCGGGCGACGTCCTTCTGGGACAGGCCTTCAACCTTGCGCAGCACAAAGACCCGCCGGCACTGGGGCGGCAGGGCGGCGATCGCTTCTGCAAAGACTGCCATTTTCCGTCGACCTTCGACCATGTCCTCGGCTGTGACCTGGCCTCCTGCACCTAAGACCGATGGATCGGGATAATCCTCCATATAACTCGTGGTCCGATAGGACATGCGATCCCGCTCATTGAGGGCGAGGTTCCTGGCTATGCGGTAGAGGAAGGCCCGGGGGCTGATGACATCGCGTCCGGATTCGGCAAAAGCCCGCAGGAAGGTTTCCTGCGCCAGATCATCAATGTCCTGAGACCGGGAAAAAAAGCGTGACAGGTATCGCTTGATGCCCCGCTCGTTTTCCAGAAAGGCCATCAGGATCTTCGACATCAAGTGGTCCGTCGCTCCGTTTGGGGCCTTGAGGGCGGATTGAGACCTGCTTTGGTAGGCGCACTGTTGCGGTCTGTAAACGTGTGGCCGGCCGGGTCCTCCGGTCTGCGCCGTCAGGCCCGGATACCGGTGGCCAGGCCAATTGCGCGGCGTCGTGGCGACAGACGGTTGAAATCTGCGGCCACTGACCCTCATATCCCCCCAATCAAAAGGCGCGGGAGGGTATCGTCATGCAGACCGTTGATCCGAAGGACCTGGCGGCGTTCGAAGCCGATGCCGACGCCTGGTTTAAGGAAAACGTGGTCCGGGATCCGGGCTTCATGCTGCCACTGACCTTCATGGAGGTCGGGACAGACCAGCAGTTCAACTTCCTCCGGGACTGGCAGAACAAGGTCTATGACGCCGGCTATCTCGGCGCGGCCTGGCCAAAGGCCTATGGCGGCGGCGGCCTGCACCAGGACTTCCAGAACGCGGCCACCCGCGCCATGCGCCGCCACCATGGTCCGATCATGCTCAACGCCATTGGCCTGAACTGGACCGGACCCCTGCTGCTCGACATGGGGTCAGAGACGCACAAGATGGCGCATCTGAAGGGTATCCTCTCAGCGGAAGACATCTGGTGCCAGGGCTTTTCCGAGCCGGGTAACGGGTCAGACCTGGGCAATGCCCAGACCCGGGCCGTGCGGGATGGTGATCACTATGTGGTCAATGGCTCGAAGATCTGGACCACCCTGGGCCGTTACGCCAAATACATGATCCTGCTGGCCCGCACCGACGCGAATACGCCCAAGAAATATGATGGCCTCAGTTTCTTCCTGGCCCCCATGAAGATCCCCGGGGTCGAAACCAATCCGATCAGGAAGCTCACAGGAGAGCATGGCTTCACCCAGACCTTCTTCACCGATGCCCGCATTCCGGCGACCGGCCTCATGGGCGTCGAGGGCGGTGGCTGGAAGGTGGCCATGCGGACCCTGGAATTCGAACGGGGGGCCCGTGGCGGTCAGGCCGGCGGCTATGTGGCGGTGGGCAGCAATGCCTTTGATGTCCTTGACCTTGCCCGGCGCATGACCCGATCGGGCAAGCCGGTTCTGGAGGACCCCCAGGTTGCTGACCAGATGGTGGAGTTCCTGATGGAGATCCAGGCCCTCTCCCTCAATGGCCAGAGGACACAGGTTCCGAATCTGGTGGCCGACCACCCCCAGGGCATTCCCCTGGCATCCAAGTTGATGGGCACGGAAATGTCCCGGCGGCTCAATGAATTTGCCATCCGCCTGACCGGGGCACGGGGGGCTTACTATGTGGGCGAGTCCGAAGCCGTGGATCAGGGCATCTGGGCCAGGGCCTATCTGAATTCCTTCTCGGCAACCATCGGCGGGGGCACCTCACAGATCCAGGCCAATATTGTCGGCGAGCATGTGCTCGGCCTGCCGAAGTCCTGAAGGGAAACCTAACCATGCAAGATCTCGGACGGATCGGATTTTCCGAAGACCAGGCCGTCATGCTGGATGTGGCCACAGACTTCTGTTTGCAGCGCTCACCGGTGTCCACCATTCGCCGCTTGATGGAAGACGAGTTGGGTCATGATCCCGCTGTCTGGAAAGAGATGGGCGAACTCGGCTGGCTGGGGGTCGCCATTCCCGAGGCCTTTGGAGGCTCAGGGCTCAGCCTTGCCGAAGTGGTGCCGATGGTCGAGCAGATGGGGCGTCGGCTGATGTCGGGGCCGTTCATTTCGACGACCCTGGCCGCCCAGGCCCTGGTGGTTGGCGGCACCGAGGCCCAGAAGCTGGCCATCCTGCCCAGGCTGGCCGAGGGCACGGCGGCGACCGTGGCCCTGGCTGAACCTGATTTCGACTGGGAACCTGATACGGTTGCCTGTCAGGCCCAGGATGCCGGAGACGGAAGCCTGATCCTGTCTGGCCGCAAGGTTCTGGTGGGAGATGCCGGTCTGGCCAGCTGGATCATAGCTTCGGTGCGCTATCGGAATTCGCCCGCCCTGGTCCTGATCGCCCGGTCCGCCCTGCCGGACGCGGCCCTGCGTCGGGAGACCGTGATTGATGAGACCCGCCGGTCCTTCGCCCTGGACCTGGACGGTGTAAAGGTTGCGAAGGACGACCTGCTCGATCTGGACCTTGCCGGGACCACTCTGATGCACCTGCATCTGGCAGCCAATCTGCTTGGGGCCGCCGACATGGTCGGCGGCACCCAGTCCTGCATTGACTATACGGTGGACTACCTCAAGACCCGGACCCAGTTCGGCAGGCTGATCGGGTCCTATCAGGCCCTCAAGCACCCCATTGTCGATGCCTACTGCAAATACGAGCAGGCCCGGTCCCACCTCTATGCGGCCGCCAACTGCTTTGGCGAACAGGGGGTCGGCGAAATTGCCGTCCGCATGGCCAAGGCAGCCGCCGACAAGGCTTACAGTTTTGCCGCTGACCGGGCGATCCAGTTCCATGGCGGCTTCGGCTTTACCTATGACTGCGATGCCCAGCTCTATCGCCGGCGGGCGATCTGGCACGCGGCCAATCATGGGGATGCCGGTTTCCACAAGGCCAAGCTGGCCAAGCTGCTTTTCTAGATTACGCAAGGTAAGAATTCCCATGGCTGACGCCGAGCACCCGCAAACCCGCCAGACCGCCCTGGATAAACTGACTGCCCCGGGTCAGCCCTATGAGCTGGAGACCCGCGAAATCGGCGGCTATGACCGCCGGGTCTTCAAGTCTGCGCCGGCGACCCTTCGGGATCTCTATGCCCAGACCCTCAGCGACAAAACCTTCATCGTCTATGACGAGGAGCGCCTGACCTTCCTCGAAACCGCAGCCCTTGCCGCCAAGCTCGGCCACGCCCTGGTTCACAGGTATGGTGTCTGCAGGGGTGACCGGGTGGCCATCTCCACCCGGAATTTTCCGGAATGGGTGATTGCCTTCCAGGCCGCCACCTCCGTCGGAGCCATCGCCGTGGCCCTCAATGCCCTGTGGCAGGCTGACGAACTGGAATATGGCCTCAGGAACTGTCAGGCCAAGGTCTTTGTCGCTGATCAGGAAAGGCTGGACCGCCTGGCCCAGTGCGAGGATGCCCCGGACATTCCGGTGATCGCCATTCGGGCCAGCCGCCATGGGGCCAATGCCATTGCCTTTGAGACCCTGATGGCCGAGACCGGCGAGGTCGCCTTGCCGCAGGTGGACATTGACCCCGACGATGACGCGATCATTTTCTACACATCAGGGTCCACCGGCCACCCCAAGGGCGTGATCTCAACCCATCGCAATGTCATTTCGGCCCTGTTTTCCTGGGAGCTGGACCTGCAGGCCGGTGCCCTTGTCGCCGGGCTGGAACCGGTCGTTCCGGCAAGCCAGCCGGCCACACTGATGGCCGTGCCCCTGTTCCATGTCACCGGTTGCCATGCGGTCTATCTGCAGTCCTACCGGGCCCAGAGAAAACTGGTCTGCATGTACAAGTGGGATGTGGCCCAGGCGGCTGCCCTGATCGAGCAGGAGAAGATCACCTCGGTGGTGGCACCGGCCGCCATGACCGGTGACCTGGTGCGCGAGGCCCAGAAGACCGACCGCGACCTGTCCAGCCTGGTCGCCCTGGGCGGCGGCGGG
>CAIYSH010000042.1 GCA_903928755.1 uncultured Alphaproteobacteria bacterium
TCCACATTGACGAACATCACCCGGCCTTCCAGCACCTTGCGGCCGGCGCGATAGAGGTCGGTCTTGGCCGGGCCTTCATCCATGGCGAACAGGAACCTGCCCCGGGCGGCCTTCAGCTTGGGCCAGGCGCCCGCCGCCACGGCCTCGCGAAGGGTGGGATAGCGCCCCTGGACGCCGTCGGGGGTGATCAGTTCGGCTCGGCGGAAGACCGACAGGATCTCGGCGTCGATACTGTCCATGGCCTTGGCGTCGAAGGGCAGAAGGGGCGTGGCACCGGGCACGGGGATCTGGTCGTCCTTGAGGTTCATGATCACCAGGATCGGCAGGTGATCAGGGTGACGCCGCGACCAGTCGCGCATCTCCGTCAGGCACTGGACAAAGGTCTGGCAGACGCTGCGATAGTCGAGATCAGGCACATGCATGACCTTCAGGCCCGGCGCGGCCATGAGGCGGTTGTCATAGGGTGCCTTTTCCTTGGCCAGCTTCAGGCCCAGGGGGTCTGAATAGCGGCCACCCTTGGGGTCGTGAACATAGTCCAGCTCGATCTGCCGGGCACCAGCGTCCAGCTGGTCCTTCAGGGGTGGCTTGGCATAGTCGAGGCTGGCGGCGGTCTTCGGATTGATGGCCTTCAGGGTCGCCATTTCGGCCGGCGCAATGGCGGCCTTGTAGCTGTTGTGGGTGCCGATGACCTGGATGGCCGTCATGGGCAGGGCGTCCACCGCCGCCCGGGTGCAGCCGGGGGCCCCGCTGGGCTTTTCCAGATCACAAGCGGGCGAAACGGTCAGGGCGGCGGCGAGGATCAGGGACAGCATGGGCAGGGCCTGGTTGAGGTCGGTCCCCCCACGTTACACGGATTTTGTGTCAGGTCGGAGAGGAGAAAATCAGTCCGCCGCCTTCAGGGCTCCGCTCCGCATCAGACCGACAAGGTAGATGCCGACCAGGCCGATATTGGGAATGACGTTCAGCCCGTAACCGGTCGCGCAGGACAGGGCGGAGTCGATGACAAACCAGGTGATCATGCCCGCTGAGATGGCGTTCCAGAGCGGCCGCCCGGCGGCACCCTGACGGATGGCCTCCTGAACCACAAAATGCAGCATGACCGCCCAGCCGATCGAGACGCCGCCCATGACGCCGAGGCTGAACCTCAGGGGTGGGTCGAACAGGGGCTCGGTGGGGCCATGGGTCAGGGCCAGCACCAGCCGGACAGGCGCGTCCGTCGCGGGCAGGGCGCCCAGAGCGAGAACCACCCCGAACAGGCCAATGGACAGACACCAGATGAAAAACCACGCACGCCAGAACCCGGACATCTCGCCCTCCCGCAAAATTGATATCCGATGACATGCGATGGACTGAAGGCCGTCAACTACCTCCCAGGTCATTGACCCGAGCACGGACCGGCCACCAGATGGGGTCAAACTTCGGGAGTGCAGTGTGTCCCTGTCCAATGCGGAAATCCGTCCCGAGGCCGAGGCCGGCTTTCCACGCCACCTGCGGGACTGGCGTCAGAAACGCCGTCTGTCCCAGCTGGACCTGGCCCTGGCGTCGGGGGTGTCCCAGCGGCATGTCAGTTTTCTGGAATCAGGTCGGGCCAATCCCAGCCGCAACATGATCCTGCAGCTGAGCGAAACCCTTGAGGTTCCCCTGCGCGACCGGAATGCCTGGCTGACGGCCGCGGGTTTCGCACCGGTGTTCCGCACCCGGACCCTGGACGACCCCCAGATGGGCCAGGTCCTGGCCGCCGTGCAGATGATGCTGTCGGCCCATGAGCCCTTCCCGGCCATCGCCCTGGACCGGGCCTGGAATGTCACCCTGTCCAACCGGTCCTTCGACATGCTGGGGGCCATGCTGGGTGACGACATCTGGGAGCGGATCGGCGGCGGCCGGCGCAACCTCATGCGCCTGATGTTTCATCCGAACGGCATCAGGCCCTTTGTCACCAACTGGTCGGCGGTGGGGCCCTTCATGTGGAGCCGGGCCCAGAGGGAGGCCGAAACCCTGGGAGGTCTTGAAATGCAGGCGGTGCTGGACGATCTGGCACCCCATCAGGATTTCGACGTCCTGTGGTCGGCCGCCGACGCCGCCCTGGTGCCGGTCATGCCTTTCCAGATGCAGGTGGGCGAGCTGAAGATCTCGATGTTCGCCGTCGTCGCGACCTTCGGCACGGCCCAGGACGTCACGGCCGATGAACTGCGGATCGAGACCCTGTTCCCGGCCGACCCCGAGACCGAAGCCCTGTTCCGCGGTGCGGCAGGATCCCAACGATAACCTGCGGGGTAATTGCGCAGCGGCGCTGCCTTGCCGACCATGACTGCACGATTTTCAGGAGAGCCCCATGTCCGCATCCCCCCTCGACGTCACCCGCCAGTTCATGAAGCTGATGGAGCCGCTCAACTATGACGAGGCCCTGAAGCTGATCTCAGACACGTGCGAATACATCAATCCCGCCCCCTTCGGCACGGTCATCGGGCCTGCAGGCGTCCGCGCTGTGCTTGAACCCTTCTTCGCGCCGACCACGGAGAACGAGTTCCGGGTCCTGCGGGAATCCACGGTTGGCAATATCGTGTTTCTGGAGCGCCTGGACCGCCACCTGTTCGGCGACAAGTGGGTCGAACTGCCGGTGACCGGCGTCTATGAGGTCCACGACGGCCTGATCACCTATTGGCGGGATTATTTCGACGTGGCGACCATCATGTCGCAAATGCCCCAGCCCTGACCGCTCCCCCTCGGAATCGGTGAGAACTCAGCTAAGGTCACGCTGGAACTCCTGGGGCTGACCAAAATGACTCGCGCGATGAAACTGACCACCACGGCCCTGCTGGGCACCCTGATCCTGGCCGGTGCGGCGGCGGCCGCCGCCCCGCCGCAGGCAGTGGCCATTGTCGGGGCCATGGTGTTCGACGGCACTGGGTCTGCGCCACAGAAGGCCAATGTAGTGATCCGCAATGGCCGGATCGAGGCGGTGGGCCCCAAGGTCAGGATCCCCCTCGGCGCAAAGGTGATCAAGGCGGACGGTGAGGCCCTGCTGCCCGGCTTCTATGACCTGCATACCCACTGGACTCCGGCCGGGAGCCCGGCGACGACGCCGCAGATCGCTTCGGCCTATGTGGCAGCGGGCGTGACCACCGTGAATGACTTCCACGCACCACCCGAGGCCTTTGCGCCCCGCCGCGAATGGCTGGCGGGCCTGGTGGCTCCGCATGTCAATTTCGCCGCCCGGGTCTCGACCCCCGGTGGCCACGGAGCGGACTGGGCCGACACGTCGACGACCAAGTGGGTCAACACACCGGACTCCGCCCGGCGGGCGATCGAAAGCCTGGCCCCCTACCATCCCGATCTCATCAAGGCCTTCACCGACGGGTGGCGCTATGGCATGGCACCCGACAATACCAGCATGGACGGCTGGACCCTCAGCGCCCTGGTCGAGGCCGCGCACAAGAGCCAACTGAAGGTTCTGACCCATACGGTCAGCGTCGATCGCGGGGTCGTCGCTGGCCAGGCTGGGGTGGATGTCATAGCCCACAGCCTGCAGGACCGCCTTCTGGATCCGGCCACCATCGCCGCCATCAAGGCCGGTGGCACCAGCATGGCACCAACCCTGGCGGTTTATGAGCCGATCAAGCCGGGCCAGCCTGCCCGTGATCCGGAGGGGGGTCGCCCTGACCAGGCCTTCAGGAAGTTTGACAATGCCCTGGCCAATGCCAAGGCCCTGTTCGACGCTGGTGTGACCCTCGGGCTCGGCACCGATGCCGGCATGCCCGGGACAAGGCACGGATTTTCGACCCTGCATGAAATGGAGCTGCTGGTCAGGGCCGGCCTGACCCCCAGCCAGGCCCTGGTGGCCGGAACTTCGGCCAGCGCGAAACTGATGGCCCAGGGCGATGACCGGGGAACCATTGCGGTCGGCAAGCGTGCCGACCTTGTGCTGATCAAGGGCACCCCCTGGAGCAGGATTGCCGACGTCCACAACATTGATCGGGTTCTGATCGATGGCAGGCTGGTCTTCGGGCCGGGCGCGCCGCCCATGACCGCCAATGAAGCCCGGACCCTGCCGACCCAGGTTCTCAAGGCCGCGCTTGTAGACGACTTCGAGCGTCCGGATGGCCGGACCGCCCTCGACACCCTGCGCACCGATGAATTCGACGGCGGGAGTGATCGCTCGGTCGAAGTCGCACAGATTGTGCCCCGCCCCGATGGCGGCCATGCCCTGTCGGTGGACGCCCGGATGTCGATCAAGGCCAATCCCGTGGCGGGGGCGAATTTCCCCCTTTCCAGGGCCGGGCTCCGTCCGATGGATGTTCGCGGTTTTTCAGGCGTCCAGGTCCAGGTGCGCGGCGAAGGCACCTATGCCCTCGGCTTTGAAGGACCCGGGGGCCACTGGTCACAGGGCTTCACGGCCGGGCCGGACTGGAAGACGGTCAAGCTGCCGTTCAGCGCCCTGACTGGCCGGACGCCGTGGACCGGGGATGACGTGACCATCCTGTCCCTGACGGCCCCCCGTAAGGCGGGCGAAAAGGTCTGGCTCGAGGTTGATAACCTGACCTTCTATTGATCTTTGGGCAGACGTCCTTAAAACCGTCTTCACAAATCAAAACGCCAGCGGCTGGAACCAGCAGGTTTGCCGACTGGGATCTGGACTGTTTCAGGGGAATTATGAAGATGATGACGACCAGGGCGAGCTTGCGCGCCGCCATTTTTGCGACCACGGCCATCTGCTCGGCCTGGGCCACCACGGCTGCCGCGGCCACGAAGGCGGACACGGTCGAGGAACTGATCGTCGTCGGTTCGCGGATCGAAGGCGCCAAGGTCACGGCCGCCCTGCCGGTGACGGTGGTGGGTCAGGAACAGCTGCAGGCCATAGCCGCCTCGTCAGGTGATGACCTCTTCCGGTCCATCCCGCAGATGGGGGATGTGAACTACAATTCGGGCTATCTGCCGGGCAGCAGCAATTCCGCCCGCGGCGACATCGGGTCGGTGAACCTGCGCAATCTGGGGTCAGGCAATACCCTGGTCCTGCTGAATGGCCGCCGGGTCGTGACCCACCCTACCAGCCAGGCGGACGGCCTGAGCCTGGTGCCCACCCTGACCTATAATACCAATGCCATCCCGACCACGGGCCTCAAGCGCCTGGAAGTCCTGCGGGACGGTGCCGCCGCCATCTATGGTGCAGACGCCGTGGCCGGCGTGGTCAATACCGTGCTGCGGGACAATTTCGATGGCATGCAGGTCGAGGCCCAGTATGGCTCGGCCGAAAGCACCCACATGGCGGAATACACGCTGAACGGTCTGTGGGGCCATAATTTCGACCGTGGCAACCTCACGGCCTTTGTCACCTATGACAAGCGGACAGCCCTGAAATCCACAGACCAGGATTTCACCGCGTCTTCTGACAAGCGTCCGCTGTTTGCCGGCACCCGCTTTGACGGTGCTGCCAGCGTTGACGGCCGCTCGACCGTGACCCCGTGGGGCAGCTTCACCGCGGCCTCTGCAGTCCGGATCGGCACCAGCCTGATCACCAGCACCGGCGGGGCTTTCCACATCCAGCCGACCACCAGCACGGGGTGCCTGATCAGCGTCGGAACCGGCATCTGCCTGCAGAACGGGGCACCTGCCACATCGGCGGAAGACCGTAACCTGCGCTTTGACAATGCCGCCCTGGGTCTGTCGACCATGCCGCAGGTCAAGCGTCTGAACGTCTTCCTGACCGGCAATTACCGCCTGACGGACGACATTACGGCCTTTGGCGAATTCGGCATCTACAAGGCCGAGTCCACGGCCCTTCAGTCGCCTGTCGCCACCACCTCGGCCCAGGTGATCACGGCTCCCGTCACCAGCTATTACAACCCCTTTGGTCCGACCACCTTCGGTGGCGTCGCCAACCCCAACCGCCTGCCGGGCACCACCGCGCCGACGACAGGCCTGGCCGTCACCCTGACCAGCTATGCCCTTGTGGATGCCGGTCTGTCGCGGGTGGATGTCAACAACGACCAGCTGCGCTTCCTCATGGGCCTGAAGGGCGAAAAGTTCGGGTTCAAGTGGGAGTCAGCGGCCTTCTATTCGCAGGCCGAAGCCAAGGACGTGTCCGACGGCATCAGTGCCACGGCCCTCCAGCGCCAGATCGCCCTGTCCACCTCCAGTGCCTACAACCCCTTCAATGGGGGCACGGTTGACCAGCCCAGCCTGGGCGATGGCGCGTCGAGCAGCAGTGCGGCCCTTGACGCCATCCGCGTCAAGTCGACCCGCGACAGCGTCAGCACCCTGGCCTCCTGGGACTTCCGGGTGAACAAGGCGGACCTCTTCACCCTGCCCGGTGGGGATGTCGGCATGGCCGCCGGTCTGGAATATCGCCGCGAGACCCAGAAGGATGACCGCGACGCCCGGGTGGATGGCACCATCACCTATACCAATTCGGTGACCGGCATTGCCTATGGCAGTGATCTGGTCGGCACCAGCCCGTCCCCGGACACCAAGGGCAAGCGCA
>CAIYSH010000043.1 GCA_903928755.1 uncultured Alphaproteobacteria bacterium
GCCAGCGGCCTTCAATACGAAGTCCTGCGCACGGCAGAGGGCCCTAAGCCATCGGCGACTGACACGGTCCAGGTGCACTATCGGGGCACGCTGATCAACGGCAAGGAGTTCGACTCCAGCTATGCCCGAAATGAACCCGCCAGCTTCCCCCTGAACAGGGTCATTGCCGGCTGGACCGAAGGCCTGGCCCTGATGAGCAAGGGGGCGAAATTCCGCTTCGTCATTCCCGGAAACCTCGCCTATGGCGACCGCGGCAGCCCCCCGGACATTGGCCCCAATGAGACCCTGATTTTCGAAGTTGAGCTGCTGGATATCGTCGGAAAATAGTGTTTGGCTGAGCGCGCGACCGCCAGGGGCTGGGTCTGCCAGAGCATGATCTGATGCCCGGCAACCGGGTTCTGCCTGGAACTGGCCCTAGGATGACATGTTCCGTCGAACGCCAGACGTGTGCCGTGCTTTGGAGTCAGAGGCTATGGACACAGCAAAGGCTCGGAGGGCTTTACGCTGCTCAGGCGCAAGGGAAACATACAGGTCCAGCAACTCGGCAGAGCCCGGTATGGCAAGGATTGCGACAATCTCACTGTCGCCTGGGGGTTTCTGCCGTGTTTCGCCAATCAGTTCAGATACGCTGATTTTCAACATGGCAGCGGCATTGACCATCATGGACGCTGACAGCCGGGTCTTGCCGCGCTCATATTTCTGTATCTGCTGGAAGGTTACGCCCAGGAAATTTGCCAGTTTACTCTGCGATATCTTCTGTGACCGGCGAAATTTCCGCAGTCGAAACCCGATCGCCTGGTCAACTTCGAGATCTTGTTCATTGTAGGCAGCGTCGCGGAACCTATGGGCCATTGGCCACCTCTGCCCTGAAACAAAATGTAGTTTTGAAATCCTGTATCTGCGCAACCACAATTACGATTGGATCTTCAGGTTCCATATTCGAGCTGTTCCGCTGACACCGACCTTCCGGGAAGGCCCCTTCCACGCCCGTCATCCCTATTTCGCGCTGGATTTCTTTGCGAGCCTGGATTGGGGTTAGGACTGACAATGTCCGAAAAAGCCCGCATTCGCCTGCTGTCAGCGCCGCCCGGTCTCATAGCTTGTGCATTCGGCCAGCCCGCCGCCGCTGCGCCACTAGACCTCGTTGTGATCGGCGATACGCCCTACACGGCGGAGGATGAGCCGATGATGGCCGCCGCCACCGAGGCCATCAAACGCATGAACCCGCCCTTCGTGCTTCATGTGGGCGACATGCAGTCCAGCAAGGCCGTCTGCGGCCCGCCTGACGACCGGTTCGCCGCCCAGATTGCAGCCCTTGCGCCGATCCCGGTGATCTATACGCCCGGCGATAATGACTGGACCGACTGTGTCACCAAGATCGACCCGGCTACCGGAAAGCACGTGTCCGAGCTGGGCCGACTTACAACGCTTCGGCAAAGATTCTTCGCTGCGCCTGTCCTGACTGATCCAGCCTTCCACTACATCCAGCAGGTGGGAACGCCGGAAAACGCGCGGTTCGATCTTGCTGGCATGACCTTCGTGACGCTGAACGTCGTCGGCACCAATAATGGCCGCGACCTGGTCTTGGGCGATGATTTGGCCTTGGCGACGAGCGCCGCAACGGAGCGGGACACAGCCGACATACTATGGCTCAAGCAGACCTTCGCCTCAGCCCGTCGCAGCAAGTCAGAGGCCTTAGTTGTGGTCATGCAGGCCGACTTCACCCACCTGCCCAGGACATCGGTCAGCATCCCCTGTCGCGACGCGATCGCCGATGAAAGCCGACCCTGCGATGGGTATGCCGACCTTCGCAAGGCCCTGATCAAGGGCGCAAAGGCCTTTGGCCGACCAGTTCTGCTGATCCATGGCGACACGGCGCCCTTCATCATGACCCGGGGGATATTTACCGGCGACGCCCCCAATATCTGGCGTCTCAACGGCGCAGGAGACGTCGGAGTCAATAAGCAGGGCCAGCCCCAGGGCCTGCGCGACGTGACCCACGTCACCCTCGACCCGAAAGCCGCCATACCGATCAAGGCCGAAGGTCTTCTGACCCACCAGATCCCGGAATGGCTCCCGCCGGAGTGGTCGCCGCCTGAACCCTAGGTCCAGTCGGTTTGCCCCTGCGCCCCACCCTAGCCCGCCGGGGTCTCAATCATCGCCACCCGCGCCGCATGTCGGCCGCCTTCGAACTCCGCCGCCAGAAAGGCTTCGACAATCTCCAAGGCCAAGCCCTCACCGACCAACCGAGCGCCGAGGGCCAGCATGTTGGCGTCATTGTGTTGGCGGATCATGCGAGCTGAGAAGGTGTCGCTGCAGACGCCGCAGCGAATGCCGGCAACCTTATTGGCCGCCATCATAATGCCCTGCCCAGTCCCGCAGAGGATGATCCCGAACCGGCACTCCCCCGACGCCACCATCTGCGCCGCCGCCCGCCCCTGCTCCGGATAGGGCGTGCTCTGGCCTTCCGCGGGGCCGATGTCGGCGACAGCGTATCCTTGGGCCGTGAGGTGGGCGGCTATGGCTAGGCGCAGCGGGATGGCCGCGTGGTCGCTGGTGAGGGCTATACGGGGGGCGGTGGGCATGGTCGTCTCAGCCTATTGACTTCGGTAGTGGCGGGTCGAGCGTCTGTATAAAGATGCGAGGCAAAGGAAATAGGTGTGCTCTACTTTTCGATGAGTCCTGCGCATGCCACCATTTGTAAATCCAGCCTGAGAAATACGTTGCCTTTTAAAAAATCCTTCGCACGTTAAAACGGTATGTATTCTGCTGCGGTGCCATTTCCGGGCTACGAGAACCACCGCTTTCGTATTGATGGCGGTGAC
>CAIYSH010000044.1 GCA_903928755.1 uncultured Alphaproteobacteria bacterium
AGGTCCGGAAGCCACGCCATGCCGTGCAGGGCCATCGCAAATGACCGGGACGGACTGACACGATCCCAGGGGTCGCCCCCCCGCCCGATCTCCAGGACCGCCCCGCCCAGGTCAAAATGACCTTGCATCATGGCCCGCCCCGCCGCTGGATTCACAGGGCGCAAATTCACCGGAATGACGTCTGAAATCCCCCTTGGGCTGCTCCCCCCTGCAGAGCTGTCATGCAGGATCCGCATGGAAAAGGCCTTACGGAAAAAATCCAGGGTGGCATGGGCAATGGCCAGGGCGTAAGTCCCCAGAGGAAACCGGGCCGCCGCATATTGCCCACCTGCCATCCGGTCCCCTAGTCGCCCCTCAGGGCGGCAATATTGGCAGCATAGGCACCTGGACCGCCACGGAAGACAGCCGTCCCGGCCACCAGTGCGGTTGCACCGGCTTCCACACACTGCCTTGCAGTGGCAGGCGTCACCCCGCCATCAACCTCCAGGGGTATGTCCCGGCCTGTGGCCTCGATCATCTGTCTCAGCAGGCGGATTTTTTCCAGCTGCGAGGGCATGAAACTCTGCCCTCCAAAGCCTGGATTGATGGACATGACCAGGATGAGATCAACATCCTCCATCATCCACTCGATGACGTTTGGCGATGTCGACGGGTTGAACACCACGCCGGCCTTGGCCCCCAGTTCACGTATGCGCTTGAGTGTCCGGTTAAGATGCGGACCGCTCTCAGGGTGGACACTGATGATGTCGGCACCCGCCGCCGCAAAGGCCTCGAGATACGGGTCGACCGGCGCAATCATGAGGTGGACATCAAAAGGCAGGCTCACGTGCGGCCGCAGTGCCCTGACCACATCGGGTCCGATGGTAATGTTGGGCACGAAATGCCCATCCATGACATCGATATGCAGCCAGTCTGCGCCCGCCGCTTCAATGGCCTTTGCTTCTTCCCCAAGGCGCGCAAAGTCCGCCGCCAGGAGAGAAGGTGAAATGATGGGAGACCGAGACGTCATAGGCACGCCTTAAACCCGGCCTTGCGTCGCGCCAACCCTATTCCGCTGTTCGACGGAAGCGCGCAACGAAGAATCCATCCGTCCCGCCAGCCCTGTGGTGAGGCAGGATCCGCAGGTCACCACTGGCCAGGCGGCTGATCTCTGGCGCGCCCCCTTCTCCCGGCAGGATCGGAACCCTCTCCATGTCGGGCGTACGCTTCAGAAATGTCAGGATCTGGGCTTCGCCCTCTTCCGGCTCAAGGGAGCAGACACAATAGACCAGGACCCCACCAGGCCTGACCCGGCGGGATGCCGAGTCCAGCATGTGGGCCTGGACTTCTGCGAGGGCAGCGATATCTCCGGGACGCGCCGCCCAGAGTACATCCGGATTGCGGCGATAGGTGCCCGTCGCACTGCAGGGGGCGTCGAGAAGGACCGCATCGAATTCGCGACCATCGCGCCATTGAGCCGCATCAGATGCAATGATTTCGGCACTCAGGGTCATGCGCTCAAGATTGGCCGCCACGCGCTTGAGGCGGGCAGCAGAGCGATCGACCGCCACCACCCTGGCCCCGCTTGCCGCCATCTGCAGGGTCTTGCCGCCCGGCGCGGCGCACAGATCAAGACAGGTCTGCCCGGGCTTGAGATCCAGCAGACGCACCGCCACGGCAGCGCTGGCATCCTGTACCCACCAGAGACCCTCGGAAAATCCGGGCCAGGCCGAGACATCACCTCGCAGGGCCGTGCGCCATGTCCCACCGGCCAGGACTTCTGCCTCCAGCTCCGGCTCTGGAACGGCCGACGGATCCCTCGGCGTGAGGTCCGTGGCGGGTTCATTCGCAATCTCCCTTGCCATCGCAAGGGCGGCATCCCGGCCATAGGCCGCCTGCCATCTGGCAAACAGCCAGGGTGGTGCAAAAGTCTCAGGCTCGGAGAAATCCGGGGGCTCGCGGGTGAAGCCTCTCAGGACAGCATTGACCAGCCCCTTGAAGTTCCGGGTCGCCCCGGAGTCGCCCACGAGATCGACACTGGCGCTCACCGCAGCATAGGCCGGAGCCCCCAGCACGAAGGCCTGGGCCATGCCAAGGCGCAGGATGTTGAGGACCCGCTCGGGAGGAGCCTTCTTGAGTTTGCCCTCCAGGGCCCGGTCGATGGGGCCGAGGTGTCGCAGGCTGGCCAGGACAAGGGCATGGGCAAATCCCCGGTCTCGCGGGGAAAGGGCCGCAAAGCCTGGCGTGGAGGTCGCCTCCTCCATCCCGGCGCGTCGTGCCAGGGCCGCGGTCAGCAGATCGAGGGCGGCCCGTCGCGCAGGCAGGCCGGGAATTTCTTCGGAGTTTTCGGTCACGGGGTTGGGGGTGCCTGCTAAGCGCCCTGATTGCAAGGGGCAAGCTGGCGAAACGCGACGAAGTCAATTAAAGGGCCTGCATGCGTGATCGTGATGACGATATCCCCTTAAAAGTCCTGACACCGGCTGCCCAACGGGCC
>CAIYSH010000045.1 GCA_903928755.1 uncultured Alphaproteobacteria bacterium
GAGGGCCCGCCCAATCGGCGAGTGGGACGGCTTATAGGGCGCCCCACCGCAAAGTGGCAACCGCTGTCAGGGGGTGTTTTTCACGGATTGCGCGAAGAAATCACCGGGTCATTGCGCCTGATCCACACCGACCGTGCCCCGCCGCTCCAGCCTGCCCCAACCAACCCTCGCGCCCCTGATGGCTGAATCGATCGATTTCAGGACGACATGGTACATCAGCTGGCGATAACCGAACCTCTGCGCCGGAAGCCAGAAGAGGTCACTCCAGGCTGCGCGACGCTCCAGGGCCATACCAAGCGCGCCGGCCGAGAAGTCCAGAAAGATGAATGCGGCCCAGTAGAAAAGCGGGTGCCAGAGGTTGTCCGGCGACCACTCCATGGGATGGGAGAGCCACCCGTAAAGGCTCGAGCAGAGTCCCCAGACCACGGCAAGATCAACCAGAGGGGCAAGGGCTGTGAGAAAGATCTGGAACAGCCAGATCTGTGGCAAGGCTATGAAACCAAGCACAGGACGTTTGAGGGAAAACAGGGCCGATCTATGCTTTCATAGGCATTCCAGGGTGCCGAAGGACCAGCGGAAAAAGCCTCGGAGACAACCCGGGAAGTGTGGTCCTTGGAGCCGTCATCAGGAACAATGACTTCCAGATTGGCCCAGCGCGACGCCAGAATACGGTTCACCGAGGCAACAATGACCTTCTGCTCGTTGAAGCAGGGGATCAGGACGCTGACCTTGGGCCCGTCCGGCGGGTTCACCAGGGGCGGGGTTCGGCCCTCAATGATCGCGCGATGAATGAGGGCAAGGGTCCCCAGGAGCAGAATTCGGGCAACGCCCAGCACGATGGCCGTCAGGAACAGGCCCTGAAGCGCGATCTCGAGGCCATGGAAAAATCCAAAGCCGATACGGTCCAGAAGCAGGTCCAGGGAACCTCTCTTCGTCTGGGGCAGGGCTTCGTCCCGGGTCATGCCGGCCAGTCATGGCCTTAGGCACCCAGGGCCAGAGTGGTCTTCTGTGGATCCAACCGCCCCATGGCATCGGCGACGTGGGACTGAAACCAGGACGTCGGCCGCTTCCTGAAGCTTTCTGAGTGGCCAGGCCTCATCATCAATGGTGGGGCGTCAACCAGACCTCACGCCGGTATGGCGCAAGAGCCACCTTCGCCTGGGCTATGAACTGCGGATAGGCGGCAGCTGCGCTGCGCGAAAGGTTCTCAAGATCAAAGACATAGCCAGCATAACCTCGCGCCTGGGCAGCAGGATCAGACGGTCAATCAGGGCTTTCCGGGCATTGTGGATCACCGGAAGCAGGCCGCCCGCTATTCCGGTGCGCTTCGCCCTGCGGCCAGTCGGATCGTGAAAGATATGGTCAGACATGAACCTGCTTCAGCGCGCACCCCATGAAGCTGGTTCATGGCCGAACCGAGGCAAACTGGTCAAAAGCAGACGCCGCATTCGACGATCAGGTTGCGCCCCAGCGGCCCAGCGCAAGGGCTCTGAGCTTTGCGAAATCCCTGGCATCGGCTATCTCCATCCCTGAGGGCTGCAGGGGTGCTGACCCGGTGGGTACCATTCGGGAGGCGGCCTTGAGCATGGGCAATCGCAGGTGCGCCGAATGACCGACACAAGGGGCAAGGTGCCAGGTGAAACAGGGGATGCTTCGTCACTGAGCCAGCTTGATGGCGGCTCTGTCCGCCGCACACTGATCGGGGCCGTGCTGATCGGGGCCTTCCTCGCCATTGTCGGCGCGTTCGGAACCAGCCATGTCCCCATTGCGACCCGTGCCGGAATGCTCATCGCAACCGCCCTGATCGGCGCGGGCACCGGCATGGGGGCCTATGTGATTGCCGGGAAGTTTCCGGGTCTGGGCCAGAGACCCATGGCCAGGGGGTTTGTGGGCGGACTGCTCCAGTCCGTCCCGATGACCCTGGTCATCATGACCATGTCATGGATATCCGACGGAAAAATCTCCATGAGCGGGGAATTCCTGGAAACCTATCCTCTGGTCCTTTTGGTCTGCCTGACCATGAGCGTCCTGGCCCCGGCCCTCAATCACCAGGCTAAACTGGTCCAGCTGGCCAGGATCGTCCTGCAGGCAAAGCCCACGGCACCCCGCTTTCTGGACCGGCTGCCAATGAAACTGCGAGGTGCCGATGTCTGGGCCGTGGAGGCGGACGACCACTATCTGAGGGTCCACACCTCGAAGGGACAGGACCTCATCCTGCTCCGGCTGAGCGACGCCATGGATGAACTGACCGGTCTGGAAGGCGAGCAGGTCCACCGATCATGGTGGGTGGCTCGGGATGGCGTGGCGGATGTCGCGCGCAGCGACGGGCGCGCCGTGCTGACCCTGAAAAACGGGGTCAAGGCACCGGTCAGCCGGACCTATGCCCGGATCATCCGGGAGAAAGGCTGGCTCTGAAGCACCAGAGGCCTCCCCGCCTGTTTCAGCGGAGAGGCTGAGGTTTGACTTACAGCATGTCCTTGATGGTCTCGCGTTCGCCGACCAGTTCGTCATTGGTCAGGGCGATCTTGCTCTTGGCGAAATCGTCCATCTCGTAA
>CAIYSH010000046.1 GCA_903928755.1 uncultured Alphaproteobacteria bacterium
TGGTGGGCGGCGCCTTCGAGGCCTCCGAACTGGACGCCAAGCGGGCCATTGATCAGGCCAGCCGACTGGCGGCTGCGGTCTGAGACAGGTTCGCCGGGCGCAGTTCCCGCCTTATCCACAGGCCTGCCTGTCAGGGGATAACTGGAACATAACAAGAACAATTGACTCGACAGGCGGAACGGGACGGCCTTACCCTGAGGTCATGCTTACCCTCGCAGAGTGTCGCCAGAAACGGTTCGATATTGTTGTCCGGTGCGACCTCTGTCGGTCCACCCACCTTGTCCGTCTGCCAGAGCGGCGGACAAGATTCGAAGGCCGACGGGTCGCCGACCTTTTCGAGGAAGGTGTGATCGGCTGCCATGCCCACGGTGGCCTGGCCACCCTGCTGCAGATCAGGTCGGTAGCAGAGGCCGCGCAGGCTGGTGCCGTTCTGGAATCCTGGCCATCAGAAGGCGTGACCGCCCTGCAGACCTGAACTGGCCGGCAGGGCGTTTGTCTGGCCTCAGGCCGCGAAGGCCCGCATGCGCTTTGCCAGGATTTCGTCAGCCTGGGTCATGATGTTGCGGACAAGGTCAGCGCAGGTCGGAATGTCGTGGATCAGGGCCTGGCTCTGGCCGGTCGTCCAGATGCCGCCGTCCATATTGCCGTCGCGCAGCACGTTCTCGCGACCACGGGCGCCCGCCATCAGTTCCTGAACCTCGGCAAAGGTCTTGGTGGTGTCGCGCTGGATTTCAAAGACCTGCTCGGAGACCGCATTGCGCGCCACCCGCGAGGTGTTGCGCAGGCTGCGGCCCACCAGGATGGTGTCACGCTCGGTATTGGCGACAATCTGATCCTTCACGTTCTGGTGGATCCTGGCTTCCTGGGTGGCGCAGAACCGCGTGCCCATGTTCACGCCGTCAGCCCCGAGGGCCAGGGCCGCAACCAGGCTGCGGCCGTCGGCCATGCCGCCCGAGGCGATGACCGGAACATCAATGGCGTCGACCGTGGCCGGCAGCAGAACGATCAGGCCGACATCGTCCTCGCCCGGGTGACCGGCGCACTCAAAGCCATCAATGCTGATCACGTCACACCCATGCTTCACGGCCGAGACGGCGTGACGGACCGAGGTGCACTTGTGGATGACCTTGACGCCGGTCTCCTTGAAGCGCGGCAGGTGATCGATCGGGGTGCGGCCGGCGGTCTCGACGATCTTGATCCCGGATTCGATGATCGCCTCACGATAGGCGTCATATGGAATGGGATTGATGGAGGGCAGCAGGGTCAGGTTCACGCCGAAAGGCTTGTCCGTCAGGGTCTTGATCCGCTCGATTTCCGCGAGCAGGGCCTCACCTGACGGGAACATGTGCGCGACCAGGAAACCCAGGGCGCCGGCATTGGCCACAGAGGCCACAAGATCGCCCATGCCGACCCCGGTCATGCCGCCCATGACAATGGGAGTTTCGACGCCGAACATTTCGGTAATGCGAGTCTTCATGGCTGGATTCCTTCCTGGATAACATGTCGCCTTACCCGGCGAACTGGTGGCGAGAATTGCACGGGGACCGCGGTCCGTCGAGACCGCGGCACCCCTGCGGGCCGAATTTGCAGAACTTTATGCCTGCCCGAAACAGAAGACCTCGGCCACCTGGACAGCATTCAGGGCGGCACCCTTGCGCAGGTTGTCGCCCGCCACGAACATGGCCAGGCCATGCACCACGGTGGGATCATTCCTCACCCGACCGACAAAGACCGGATCCCGTCCTGTGGCAGCCAGGGGATTGGGCACCTCGTCAATCACGACCCCCGGCGCAGATGCCAGCAGGTCAAGGGCCGACTGCGGCGACAGGGGCCGCTCGAATTCGGCATTGATGGACAGGGCGTGACCGGTGAAGACCGGAACCCGGACACAGGTGCCAGACACCGGCAGTCCCGGGATTTCCAGGATCTTGCGGCTCTCATCCCTTAGCTTGATCTCTTCCTCGGTATAGCCGTCCTCGACCACCTCATAGTTCAGGGGCACGACATTGAAGGCGATGGGAACCGCCCACTTTTCCGGTTTGGTCAGACCGGCCACAGCCCCATCCCGCGCCAGGGCGGCTCCGCTTGCCGTTACGGCCCGGTTCTGGGCCTCCAGTACATCAATGCCCGCGACCCCGGCCCCCGAAACGGCCTGATAGGTGCTGACCGTCAACCGCTTGAGGCCCGCCGCCCGATGCAGGGGGCCAAGGACCGGCATGGCGGCCATGGTGGTGCAGTTGGGATTGGCGACAATGCCCTTGGGTATGGAATTGAGGGCGTGGGGATTGACCTCTGAAACGACCAGGGGAACCTCCGGATCATTTCGCCAGGCCGAACTGTTGTCGATCACCAGGGCACCGGCTGCAGCAACCCGGGGTGCCAGGGCCTTTGAGGTCGAGCCGCCTGCCGAGAAAAAGACCACGTCGAGGCCTGCATAGTCTGCTGTCGCTGCGTCCTCGACCACGATGTCCTGGCCCTTCCAGGTCAAGGTGCTGCCGGCCGACCGGGCTGACGCGAACAGGCGCAGGGAGGCCAGGGGGAAGCCCCGCTCGGCCAGCAGAAGGCGCATCATCTCGCCCACCAGACCGGTGGCACCGACAACCCCCACATGAGGCGGCCGGGAAACTGAAAATCGGGAAGTCATTGGGCGTCTCCTTGAAAAATGCGGAGGCGCGGGTCTTGCCGAAACGGCCCCGCGCATCGGCGGGGCTGTGTCTGAAGTGTCGTGCGCTAGATCGGCCACACACCCACAGACGCCCCGCCGAAGCGGATCGTTTTGCGGGTAATGGTTTTAAGGGTCGCGCTGGACATGGCGAAGCCTCTAGGGGAAATGCCTGCGACTGTAAACGGGCCAAATGGACCGATATCGGCGCTTGTCTTTCCCGTTCAGGGCCAGCACAGTTCGCCCTCTGATCGAAGCTGAGACTTCGACGCAAACACATCAAGCCCTCTGGAGGAAACATGACGACGGTTGAAGCCGCACAAGCTGGCCCGAAGCTTTCGCTCTGGACCAAGCTCTCATACGGTTTCGGAGCCGTGGCTGTGGGCGTCAGGGATAATGGCCTCGCCTACTTCCTGCTGCTGTTCTACAGTCAGGTCATGGGTCTGGACGCCCGTCTTGCAGGTCTGGCCCTGACCATGGGTCTGGTGATCGATGCCTTCCTCGACCCGATCATCGGCTATGTTTCCGACAATTTCAGATCAAAATGGGGCCGCCGCCACCCCTTCATCTATGCCTCGATCATTCCCATTGCCCTTGTCTATTTCCTGATCTGGAGCCCACCGACAGGGCTCAGCCAGTCAGGCCTGTTCTGGTGGCTGTTATGCACGATGGGGGCCATCCGCCTGTTCTATTCGGTGTTCGAGATCCCGTTTGCAGCCCTCGCACCTGAACTGACCAAGGATTATGACGAGCGCACGGTCCTGCAGTCCTTCACCCTGTTCTTTGCCTGGTTCGTCGGCAACTTCATGTCGGTGTTCAACTTCTGGCTCTTCGGCCTGTTCGCTACCGCCACCATAAAGGATGGCCGGTTCAATCCAGCCGCCTATCATGTCTATGGCCTGCTCGCCTCGGCCATCATGTTCGTGGCCATAACCGTGACCGCTGTGGGAACGCACCGGCACATTCCCAATCTCAGCCAACCGCCTGCTCAGGAAAAGAAGTCCCTGGGTGCGATTTTCCGTGAGATTTACGAGACCCTGGTCGACAAGTCCTTCTTCTCGCTCTTCCTCTCGACCCTGTTCGGGTCGATTGCCAGTGGCCTGGCAGCAGCCATGGCCTTCATCAACTATACCTACTTCTGGGCCTTCACGAGCGCTCAGAGCGGTCTGATGGTCACGGGCGTCTTCGCCTCCGCCTTCATCGGCGCGAGCCTGGCACCGGTCATTTCCCGGACCATAGGCAAGAAGCGCGGGGCCATCATCATCGGCCTCATCGCCTTCCTGGGATCCCCCATGCTGATGGTGATGCGACTTTTCGACCTGTTGCCACCGAACGGATCGCCGGTGCTGTTCTGGACCTATTACGTGGTCAACGTCTTCGACGTCGGTCTGATCATCTGCTACCAGACCCTGGTTCCCGCCATGATGGCCGACCTGGTCGAGCACGCTGAAGTCAAGACAGGCCGACGCTCGGAGGGCGTGTTCTATGCGGCCGCAGGCTTCATCCGCAAGCTGGTGGCCGGCAGTGGCGTTCTGCTGGCTGGCTTCATCATGGCCGCCGCCGGACTGCAGAAGGGGGCAGATCCCCTGACCGTCTCGCCCGAGACCATCTGGAAGCTGGGAGCCTATTATGCGCCGACCATTGTCGGCCTGTGGATGGTGATGCTGCTGGTGCTCTCAACCTACAGCATCAGCCGCGAAGGCCACGAGGAGAACCTCCGGGCCATCGCTAGGAACAAGGCCGGGGAAGAAGGCTAAACCGCAAACCCCTGCAGGCGGGCCGCATCTTCGCGGACCGTCTGCGGGCCCCCCAGGATCTGGCGGTTGAAGCCGATCCGTTTGAACCAGTAATGCAGGCCCACGAGATCGGTGAAACCCATTCCGCCATGAACCTCGGTGGCACGGCGGGCAACCAGAGTGCCGACCTCTGACAGGTGCGCCTTGGCATGGCAGGCCGTGACGGACGCTTCCGCAGACAAGGCATCCAGGGCATGGGCCGCATACCAGACCATGGCGCGGCAAGGCTCCAGGGCCGCAACCATTTCGGCGCACATGTGCTTTACCGCCTGGAAGGTGGCTATGGCCCGCTCGAACTGTTTCCGTTCCTTGGAATAGGCTACGGCCTGTTCCAGCATGTCCTGGGCTGCCCCCAGGGTATCAGCGGCAAACATCACCCGCCCGACATCGATCAGTTCCCGCAGGACAGCGGGGCAGCTTCCAGGCAGCGCCTCACCCGTGACACTGTCGAGGGTCAGTTCGCCCGTCGGGCGCGTGCCATCTATGGTCCTGAGCGACGTGCGGGTCAGCCCCGGCGCATCGGCCGGGACCAGGTGCAGGCCCCCGTCACGATCCGCCACGAGGTAGACATCGGCCTCGTAATCAATGACGAACAGGCTTGTCCCTGACAGCTTGCCCTCCTTCAGGGTCAATCCGGCGTCGCCGCGGGCCCCGGTCGATTCAGAGATGGCGACACCGGCGACAACCTCTCCGGCTGCCAGTCTGGGCAGCCAATGGGTCTTCTGGGACTCATTTCCAGCCCGCATCAGGGCCAGGGGGGCGAGCACGGCCGTGCCGACATAGGGGGCGGGTGTCACATATCGACCCAGGGCTTCGGCGACGATGGCAGCGTCGAGAAAGGACAGGCCGACACCCCCGAAATCCTCTGGAATGATCAGCCCCGTGACCCCGAGCCCCGCCAGGCCTTCGAGCACATCGGTTGCCCGGGTCTCGTTGTCGCTGACGAATTTTCGGGTCCGGGCCAGCCCGCCCTGCCCGGCGAGGAACCGCTCCACCGAAGCCTGGAGCATGACCTGTTCCTGGGAAAGTCCGAATTCCATGGTCCGATCCTCAGGCCGTGGCCAGTTTGGCTTCCCGGGGCATGCCCAGGCCGCGCTCGGCAATGATGTTCTTCTGGATCTGGGATGTCCCGCCACCAATGATCAGGCCCAGGAAATACATATAGTCCCTCTGCCAGCTGCCGTGCCCGCGCAGACGGGGCGTATCCCCATAGAGCAGACCCAGTTCGCCCAGCACGTCGATGGCCAGGGCCTCCAGCTCATGTCGCAGTTCCGTGCCCTGCAGCTTGACCACCATGGCAGCAACACCAGGGTTCTGGCGGTTCACGGCTGCGGACAGCAGACGCAGGTCATTGCAGCGCATGGCCAGGACCCGGCCCTGGATCTGCATCAGCCGGTCACGATAGATCGGATTGTCCATGACCGGACGCCCATCAAGGGTCTCGGACTTCATCATGTCGGTCAGGGCATTGACCCGGCTGAGCATGGTATTCGGATCTGCCAGTGATCCCCGCTCATGCCGCAGAATGGAATTTGCCACCTGCCAACCCTGCCCCCGCCGACCGACGATCTGGTGCTGGGGCACCCGGACATCGGTGAAGAAGACTTCGTTGAAGTTGGCGGCACCGGTCATATCCACCAGAGGGCGGATCTCGATGCCCGGCGTTTCCATCGAAAACAGCAGGAAGCTGATGCCCTCATGCTTGGCAGCTTCAGGTTCAGTCCTCACCAGGCAGAACATCCAGTGGGCCAGGTGTGCCGTGCTGGTCCAGATCTTCTGGCCATTGATCAGCCAGTCTTCACCGACCAGTTCGCCCTTTGTCGCCAGACTTGCCAGATCGCTGCCTGCATTGGGCTCGGAATAACCCTGGCACCAGAGCATTTCGCCCCTCAGGGTCGGACCGATGAACTGGACTTTCTGCGCTTCCGTTCCCATTTCCAGCAGGGTGGGCACCAGCATGGAAATGCCCTGCCCACCCAGCCCGGGGGAAACCTGGGCCCGGGCAAACTCCTCGGCAATGATCCGCGATTTCAGGATGTCCGGGTCGGCACCGTATCCGCCATAGGCCCTGGGTATGGTCCGGGCCGCATAGCCCCTGTCAATCAGCAGGGCCTGCCAGGCCAGGGCACTTGGGCCGCCCGGCCGCGGCGCCAGGTGCTTGTTGGCCTCAATGAAGGCGACGGTCTCCTGCCGGAAAGCTTCATGCTCCGGGCCATAGGACAGGTCCATGCGTTTCCCCTCCGTCCGGGAGACTTCTGTTTTTACGGGCCCCGAATGCCCGCCAGCTATTTTCCGAGCACGAGTTCCGGATTGACCGGGCGCGCACGCTCGGTCGGAACCGGAGCATAGCGAACCTCGAAGTGCAGTTGAACCTCGGACATGCCGCCCGTGTCCCCTGCCAGGCCCAGTTGCTGACCCTGAACGACCTTCTGCTGCATTTTCACATCGACCCGGGCAAGGTGGCCATAAGCGGTCACCCACCCGTCTGCATGTTTCACCAGAATGAGATTGCCGAACCCCGGAACCTGATCCCCGGCATAGACAACGTCACCTGCTGCTGCAGAGCGAACTGTGTCGCCCGTGCGGGCCCGGATGTTGATGCCGTCATTACGTTGTCCAGTGCCCTTTGGACCAAAGTCCGAAATCAGGTCACCGCGCAGGGGCCATTGAAAACGACCACGCCCCAAGGCTGAAACCTGGGCGTCCGTCAGGGGTGTCGACACGACCGCCGGAAGTGTCGCGGGCGTCTGTGGACGGGACGGCATGACCGGAGGAACATAGGGCCTTGGGGTAATGACCGGCAGAGATGGGCGCTCCGCAGGCGGCTGCGGCACAGGCACTGGATTATAGGGCGGCGGCGGAACGGGGCCGCTGCGAAGGGTTTCCCGAACCGGACCCCGGTCACGGATTCCGTCAGGCAAGGTCATGCGCTTGCCCGGGCGAACCACTTTTCCGTTCAGGGCGGCCAGGGCTTTTGGAGTCGTCGAGAACCGCTTTGCGATAAGGGCCAGGGTATCGCCTTCGACCGGGACATAACCCCTGAGCGTCCGTGGGGGCCCTTTGAGGACCTTGCCCGGCCGCAATATATAGGGCGGTTCCAGATTGTTGAGATCAGCAAACTCCTTGCGGGTCATGCCCATGCTGTGAGCGATGGAATCGACGGCGTCACCCTTGCGAACCTTGTAGCTCACAGGCTTGCCCGTAAACTCGACGACCTTTCCTGTTACACTGACCCTTGTCGTTACCGCAGGCCTTGTCGGCTCTGGTGGCAGGTCGGCTCTGGTCTGCTCGGTCTCAGGCCGGGTCACAACGGCCTTGACCGGGGGCGTTACGACCACCGGGGCTGGCCTTGGCGTAACCACCTCAGCCACGTCTTCAGTCACGGCCACCTGAGTGCGGGTCGGCCCCTTGTCCCGGTAACCCGTCGGAAGGATCAGCTTCTTTCCGGCCTTGAGGGGCTGATCTGTCGAAATCCCGTTGGCTTGCGCCAGCGTTTTGGCGGACACGGAAAACCGACGCGCGACGGCATAGAGTGTATCACCCTGGCCGACGACATACGCCCTGGCCTGGCCTTGCGACCCCTTGATCCTGTCACCCGGGTGCAGACGGTAAGGCGATTTGAGGCCGTTCTGCCTGGCGATATCCAATGGGTCCATGTCCCATTCACGACCGATCGAAGCCAGGGTATCACCCGTCTTGACCACATGAATTCTGGGCGGTCCTTCGGTCACGACCACGCGGCCGGCGACGGATGTCCGGGTTTCGGTCCGGATGACCGGTACAGGTGCGGGCCTGGCTGCGGGGCGCGGCACGGCCGCTTCTGACAGGGCCCTGGCCTCGACACCCTCAGGTGCAGGCGTGGCCGGCATGGGAGGCGTTTCACGGACGCTGGCGTCAGGTTCAGCTGTGACCGTCGGCTGATCTTCCTGTGCCCTTGGCATGGCGATGGGAAAATTCGGCTTGGGCATCTGTGCCCACGCCATGCTGGACGTCAGGGCGGTGGCCGTCGCAAGGACGAGGGCCGTTCGGAAAAATAAATGCGTCATCGCCGCTCCGGCAGCAGTTTCGGATTCAGTCATGGCGTTGCAGTCTACCAATGACGAAGTTCGGCTCCGCAGCCAACCCACAAGTTCGTAATCTTGTGAGTCAGAGCTCCTTCGCCACGCCATCCAGCAAGGGCACGAAACGCACCTCGGTCAAAGACTCGACCGCGAATCCTCCACGCCCGTCACCAGTATAGCGCTTCAGAACCTGAACGGGTCCCTTGCCGATCGGTGCCACGAGAATGCCATTCGGCTTGAGCTGGGCCAGCAGGGCATCGGGTTCAGCAGACGGTGCGGCTGTGACCATGATCCGGTCAAAGGGTGCCTGCTCGGGCCAGCCAAACCCGCCGTCACCGAACCTGGTAATGACATTGGTCAGCTGCAGCTGTTTGAACAGGCCCTCGGCCGCCTTCATCAGGGTGCGATAACGCTCGACCGTATAGACCAGCCGCGACAGCTTGGAGAGTATTGTAGTCTGGTATCCGGACCCGGTACCGATTTCCAGGACCCGGGCGCGGGGCTCCAGTCGCAGGGCCTGGGTCATGAGACCGACAATGAAAGGCTGACTGATGGTCTGCCCGCAGGCAATGGGCAGGGCCGAATCCTCCCAGGCGCGCTCCTGGAACAGGTCAGGGGTAAACAGGTCGCGGGGGGTCGACTGGATGGCGGCCAGGACGGCAGGATCAATCACGCCCTGATCCCTCAGGGCGATCATCAGTCTTGTCAGGCGCTGGTTACCCTCTTCTGCCTCAGGCTCCTTCTGCATGCCTTCAACCCCTCGGCGGCGCGCCGCCCAGGACTGAGCGCATCCTGTTGACGGTTTCCATGTGGGTCAGGTCGATGTGCAGCGGGGTGACAGAGATCTTGCCATCATAAATGGCGGCAAGGTCGGTGCCTGCGGCAGGCCTGGACTTTTCGGGGCGAAACCCCATCCAGTAATAGGCGTTACCACGCATGTCCGTGCGCTTCTCCGCACGCCGGACATGGACGTCGCGAAAGGTCTGCCGGGTGACTTCAACTTCCAGGATCGCCTCGATGGGCCGGGACGGGAAGTTCACGTTCATGACCACATCGTTCGGCCAGCCAATCTCCATCAGACGCCTGACAATGCCGGGCGCAAAATGCTCGGCCGGCGCAAACAGGGGCGCTGTCGAAATGGCCTGACCCGCAATGGGCCAGCTCATCTGCGACAGGGCGATGGAGGGAATGCCCAGGGCCAT
This sequence comes from uncultured Alphaproteobacteria bacterium, assembly GCA_903928755.1. GTDB lineage: Bacteria > Pseudomonadota > Alphaproteobacteria > Caulobacterales > Caulobacteraceae > Phenylobacterium. Next base: position 9,722 of record CAIYSH010000046.1, read on the forward strand.
GCCCTCAATGGCACCCGCCACCGTACCCGACATGGTGACATCCTCAGCGAGGTTGGCTCCACGATTGACGCCCGACAGGACGAGGTCGGGACGCACGCCTCCCATGAGCTCGGTCACCGCCATCATCACGCAGTCCGTCGGGGTTCCGGTGGTGGAAAAGCGGCGCTCAGACACCTGTCGCACCCGGATGGGCTCATCCAGGGTCAGGGAACGGCTGGCCCCGGACTGTTCGTATTCCGGCGCGCAAATCCAGATGTCGTCGGTAAGGGCCCGGGCAATCCGCTCCAGGGCCTCAAGGCCCTCGGCATGGATGCCGTCGTCATTGGTCAGGAGCAACCTCACCCTTCACCACCGATATGGGTCAGACCGGGCAGATAGGGAAGCAGGGCTTGCGGGATGGCGATCCGTCCCTGCTCGTCCTGATAGTTCTCCATAATGGCTACCAGGGTGCGCCCCACCGCCAGACCTGAACCGTTCAGGGTGTGGACAAA
>CAIYSH010000047.1 GCA_903928755.1 uncultured Alphaproteobacteria bacterium
CAGGATGGCATCGAGTTCCTGCTCGACAAGCTCAAGTCCTCAAAGAACAACGAGGAATTCTTCCAGTCCATGAACACCTGAGGCCCGACAGGCCCAGGTGTTTCACGTGAAACACCTGGGGGTCTTCAGGGGATCAGGAGGCTGGCACCGGTGGTCCTGCGGGCTTCCAGGGCTTCGTGGGCCAGTCGGGCATTGTCGAGGCTGAAGGTCTGGCCGATATCAACCCGGACCTTGCCCGAAGCGATCATGGCAAACAGGGCGCTCGCGCTGTCGTCCAGGTCGGCCGTCGTTGCCACATAGTCAAAAAGCGTCGGCCGGGTCAGGAACAGGGACCCCATCCGGGACAGCCTGCCGGGTTCAATGGCCGGGGCCGGGCCGGAAGCATTGCCATAGCTGACGAACAGGCCGCGTCGCGCCAGGCTGGCCAGTGTGCCTTCAAAGGTCGAGGCCCCTACGGAGTCATAGGCTACCGGAACGCCGAGGCCCCCAGTGATCCTGCGGACTTCAGCGGCGACATCCTGCGTATCGTAAAGGATCACATGGTCGGCCCCCAGGGATCTGGCAATCTCCGCCTTGGCCTCGGATCCCACAGTCGCAATGACCTGCGCCCCGATGGCCTTGGCCCACTGGACCATGATCTGGCCGACCCCGCCGGCGGCAGCGTGGATCAGGGCGTATTGACCGGCCTGGAGGGGATAACACCGGCGCAGCAGAAACTCTGCGGTCATCCCCTTGAGCATGGCCGCAGCTGCGGTTGTCAGCGCGACGCCAGCCGGAACCTTGACGGCGCGGTCTGCTGCAACCACGTGAAACTCTGAATAGGCACCGATTGGACCCGATGCATAGGCAATGCGGTCTCCGGGGCGGAAGCGGTCAACACCGGCGCCGACCGCCTCGATGATCCCGGCAGCTTCCATACCAAGTCTTGAGGGTAACTTGACGGGATAGAGGCCTGTGCGGTGGTAGGTGTCGATGAAGTTGATCCCGATGGCTTCGTGTCGGACCAGGACCTCTCCGGGTCCCGCAGTGGGTATTGGACAGTCGATGAGGGTAAGGACATCGGGGCCGCCGGTGGTTTCGATCTGGACAGCGCGCATGGGATCAGCCTTTGCTGGGGTCAACTTTCGTGGGTTTCCGCAGCGGGGAATTGGGATTAGCAAGACCTCGCCACCCCCGTCATAGCGGAATCGGGATTGCAGGGAATACAACCATGAAAATGAAGATCGAAATTGACTGTTCGCCGGAGGAGGCCCGGAGCTTTCTCGGCCTTCCCGATGTGTCGGGACTCAATGCCCGGATGGTTGAAGAGATGCAGTCGCGGATGACCGAGAACATGGCGCGGCTGTCTCCCGATGAATTGGTCAAGACCTGGAGCGCGGTGGGCGCCGGCGCCCAGGAACATTTCCGTAAGCTCATGACCCAGGCTGTGGATATGGGGATGGGTGTAACCCGCCCGAAATGACCTCAACCATTTTTGCCCTGGCCACAGCGTCGGGGCGGGGGGCTGTGGCGGTTATCAGGACGTCAGGTCCCGGCTCGCTTCGGGCTCTGACCTCGCTGGCAGGGCGCTGCCCCTCGCCAAGGCGCGCCGCCTTGCGCCGGCTCTCGACGGCAGCCGGAGGGGCCATCGACAGCGCTCTGGTGTTGTGGTTTCCCGGGCCGGCTAGCTATACCGGCGAAGACAGTGCCGAGTTTCACGTGCATGGCGGGGTTGCCGTGGTGGACGCCCTGGCACAGGCCCTGCTGGAACTGGGGCTTGAGCCCGCCGAGCCTGGGGCCTTCACCCGTCGGGCGTTCGAGAATGGCCGTCTTGATCTGGCCCAGGCGGAGGCCGTAGCCGATCTCATTGACGCCGAGACCGAAGGTCAGCGGCGGCAGGCCCTTCTGCAGCTGGGCGGCGCCCTTGGGCGCACCTATCTTGCGTGGCGGGAAGAACTGGTGGGGATGCTGGCCCAGCTGGAGGCGGCAGTGGATTTCCCCGACGAGGACGTCCCCGCCGATGTGGCGGCACGCGCCCGGCCAGGTCTGGAGCGGTTGTTGGCTCAGGTTTCCCTGGCCCTGGTGGATGCCCGTCGGGGTGTCGCCGTCCGAGAGGGATACCGGATCGCCCTGATCGGGGCCCCGAACAGCGGGAAGAGCACCTTGCTGAACGGCCTGGCGGGGCGGGATGCGGCGATTGTCACCGCGACGCCGGGCACAACCCGGGACATTATTGAGGTTCAGCTGGTGCTTGGGGGCTACAAGGTGGTCCTGGCTGATACGGCGGGGCTGCGGGAAACCGCCGATGAAATCGAGGCAGAGGGGGTTCGTCGGGCGCGGGCCTGGGCTTCGGAGGCCGACCTGCGGATCTGGGTTGTCGATGGGGCACTGGATCACGGGGTACCCGCGCCGGACGGGGTGAGGGCAGGGGATGTCTGTCTGGTGAACAAGGCGGATCTGCCTGCCGGGGGTCAGACCGCAGCGGCCTTGCAGGAGGTGGCAGCCCTGGGGCTTGAGGTGCATCGTCTGAGCGCCCGCAATCCGGCCGATTTGACTGACCTGATCGGGGCCTTGACGGCCAGGGTGGTCGAACAACTGGGCAGCGTCACGCCACCTTCGGCCACCAGGGCCAGGCACTGCGAACTGCTGGAGGCGGCGCATGAGCGGCTGTTGAGCGCCCTGGCCCAGACGGAGGCCCCAGAGCTGGCGGCAGAGGATGTGCGGCTGGCTGCCCGCGCTCTGGACCGGATTACCGGGACCATTTCACCCGAAGATGTGCTCGACCGGGTGTTTTCGAGCTTCTGCATCGGAAAGTAGGCCGCAGGGTCCTGCATGTTTCACGTGAAACACCTGGCGTCTTGCGCTATAGCCACCGCCCGCAGGGCATGGACGCCCCGGGGTTCCCGCTGAAGGTTTGGCCAGTGAAGTCTTGGGATGTCATTGTTATTGGCGGTGGTCATGCGGGCTGTGAGGCAGCCGCGGCCTCGGCGCGGTTCGGTGCGCGCACCCTGTTGTTGACCCACAAGCTCGAAACCATTGGCGAGATGAGCTGCAATCCCGCCATCGGTGGGTTGGGCAAGGGCCACCTCGTCCGGGAAATTGACGCTCTGGACGGCATTATGGGTCGACTGGCTGACCATGCGGGCATCCAGTTCCGCATGCTCAACCGGTCAAAGGGCGCGGCCGTCCGTGGCCCGCGGTCGCAGATCGACCGTAAACTCTACCGTCTGGCCATGCAGGCCGAGCTGGCCGCGACGCCAAACCTGACCCTGCGGGCCGATGCGGTCGAGGATCTTGTCGTCCGCAATGGCGTTCTGGAGGGGGTCATTGGCTCGCGGGGTGATGTCTATTCAACGGGCCGGGTGGTCCTGACCACGGGGACCTTTCTCAAGGGCATCATCCATCTGGGGGATGAGCGGACCCCGGCGGGTCGGATCGGAGAAGCCCCAGCCATCGGGCTGGCCGACCGTCTTTATGGCCTTGGCCTGTCCATGGGCCGGCTGAAAACCGGCACACCGGCCCGGCTCGACGGCAGGACCATCGCCTGGGAGCGGCTCGAAATGCAGGCGGCGGATGCTGACCCCATCCCGTTTTCCTTCCTGACGGCGGAGATCACCACCCCCCAGATCGCCTGTGGCATTACCCATACCACGGCTGAAACCCACGCCATCATTGCGTCGCGGCTGTCGGAGTCTGCGGTCTATGGCGGGCGGATCAGTGGTCGGGGGCCGCGTTATTGTCCGTCCATCGAGGACAAGGTGGTCCGGTTCGCCGACAAGACCAGTCATCAGATCTTCCTGGAGCCCGAGGGCCTGGACGATGACACGGTCTATCCCAACGGGATCTCGACCTCGGTGTCGGCGGAAACCCAGGATCTGTTCCTGCGGACCATTCCGGGTCTGGAAGCGGTTCAGGTGCGGAAATACGGCTATGCCATTGAATATGACTATGTCGATCCCCGGGACCTTGAGGCGAGCCTGGAGGTCAAGCGGCTGCCCGGGCTCTATCTGGCCGGTCAGATCAATGGCACGACGGGATATGAGGAAGCCGCGGCCCAGGGTCTGGTGGCCGGTCTGAACGCGGCACGTGCTGCGGCAGGCTCTGTGCCGGCGGTGTTCGGGCGGGATCAGGCCTATATCGGCGTCATGATCGATGACCTGGTGACCCGGGGCGTGACAGAGCCCTACCGGATGTTCACCAGCCGGGCAGAGTTCCGCCTGAGCCTCCGGGCGGACAATGCCGATCAGCGGCTGACCGACCTGGGGCTTGATCTGGGTTGCGTAGGTGTTTCACGTGAAACATCCCACCGCGCCAAGACCCTGGCCCTGGCAGAGGCCCGGGCAGAAGCGGCGCGTCTGACCCTGACCCCCAATGAGGCCGAAAAAGCCGGACTGCCCGTTCGCGCCGACGGTCAGCGGCGGGATCTCACCCAGCTTCTGGCCTATCCCACCATCAGCTTTACGGATCTGGCCCGCATCTGGCCGCAGATCGGGGCCTGGCGGTCCGATGTCCGCGAGCAGGTGGAAATCGATGCCGCCTATAGTGGCTATATGGACAGGCAGTTGGCCGACGCGGCGGCCTTCCGGCGCGATGAGAACCTGCGCCTGCCGGCGGATCTGGACTACGGGGCCATTGGCGCCCTCTCCAATGAGGTCCGGGAGAAACTCCGGACGGTCATGCCGGGAACCCTCGGTCAGGCCGCACGTATCGAGGGGGTAACCCCTGGCGCCCTCACCGCCCTCCTGGCTCATGTTCGTCGCCATGCCGCCTGAAATGTCTGACGAATTGAACCCTGAGCTCATGTCAGAGGTTGCGGATGCGGAAAGTTTCGCCCGGATCACCGGGGCTGGCCCTACCGCCATGGCGGATCTTGAGCGCTACCGGTCATACCTGACCGAATGGAACCGCAATATGAATCTCGTCGGGCCGAAAACCCTGGAGGTTTTCTGGTCACGGCACGCCTGGGACAGCGCCCAGATCCTGCGCCTTGCGCCCGAAGCCCTTACCTGGGCTGACCTCGGAACCGGTGCAGGTTTACCGGGTATCGTTCTGGCCATCCTCGGAAAAAACCGTCCCGGCTATCACGTGCATCTGGTTGAGAGCCTCACCAAACGTTGCCGGTTCCTCAATGAGGTGGTCACCGCCCTGGACCTCCCGGCGACCGTTCATAATTCTCGTGCGGAAGACTTGTCCTTGGCTGTGGATATCGTCACGGCGCGGGCTTGTGCTCCCCTGTCCAGATTGCTTGGGTATTCCCGGCCCTACTTTCAGAGGGGGGCCACGGCGCTTTTCCTCAAGGGACAAGATGTTGCGTCTGATTTGACGGAAGCATCCAGATCTTGGGATTTCGACGCTGAAGTCCTGCAGAGCTTGAGCGACAGTCGTGGTCGCATCGTGTGTGTGAAAAGGCTGGGTCGTGGTCGGTAATTCCAAAGCGCGCGCATTGAGGGTTCTGGTTGTCGCCAATCAGAAAGGCGGGGTGGGCAAGACCACAACGGCCATCAATCTGGGCACGGCCCTGGCCGCTGTGGGCGAGAAGGTCCTGCTGATCGATTCCGATCCCCAGGGCAATGCCTCCACGGGTCTGGGCGTGGGCCATGCCCAGCGCAGGATCACCCTCTATGACGTGCTGATGGGGGAGACCCCGATCACCGAGGCGGTCATCCAGACCACCCTGCCGGGGCTGGACCTGATTGCCGCCGATCCCGACCTGTCGGGGGTGGAGCTGGAGCTGGGCCAGCAGACCCGTCGCTCCTTCAAGCTCAAGGACGCCATTGAACCCCTGAGGATTTCCGGGGGTTACAGCTATGTCCTGATTGATTGCCCGCCCTCGCTGAACCTGCTGACGGTCAATGCCATGGCGGCGGCCGATGCGGTGCTGGTGCCTCTGCAATGCGAATTCTTTGCCCTGGAGGGGCTCAGCCAGCTCATGCGGACGGTCGACCTGGTGCGCGGCAGCCTCAATCCGGTGCTCGAGATCCAGGGGATTGTCCTGACCATGTATGATCGGCGCAACCGGCTGTCGGAACAGGTATCGGGCGATGTCCGGGCCCACTTCGGCGAAACCGTCTACAAGACTGTCATTCCACGCAATGTCCGGGTCTCCGAGGCACCGTCCTTCGGCATGCCCGCCCTGGTCTACGACATGCACTGCGCGGGCAGTCAGGCCTATATCAAGCTCGCCAGGGAAGTCGTGGCCCGCGAACGTGACCGTCGCGCCAGAGCGCTCGCCTAGGGAATATCGAAAATGGCTGAAAAACGCGGACTTGGTCGAGGGCTCTCGGCCTTACTGGGTGACTCCGAAGAGTCGCAAACCCAGGCCCAGGGCGGCCCGGCACCTGCGGGCTTGCGGGAAATCCCCATCGAACTGATCCACCGGAAGGAGGATCAGCCCCGGTTCCGGTTCGATGAGGCCGAGCTGGAAGAGCTGGCCGCATCCCTGCGCCGGACCGGTGTGCTCCAGCCGATCCTTGTGCGCCCCCTGCGGGATATGGACGGCCATTTCCAGATCGTCGCTGGCGAGCGGCGTTGGCGGGCTGCCCAGAAGGCAGGGCTGCATGTCCTGCCGGCGATTGTCCGGGATCTGGGCGATGTGGAGGTCATGGAGGTGGCCATTGTCGAGAACGTCCAGCGTTCCGATCTCAACGCCATAGAAGAGGCCTTGGCCTACCACCAGCTGATCGATGGTCTGGGCCGCACCCACGGTGAGGTGGCCGAGGCTGTGGGCAAGAGCCGGGTGCATGTGGCCAATGCCGTACGTCTGATCAATCTGCCCGGTGAGGTGCGCGAGCATATCATGGCCGGTCGCCTCTCCGCCGGACATGGCCGGGCCCTGCTGGGGGCCCACGACGTCATGAAGATCTCGGCCCTGGCCGAGCAGGTCCTGGCCCAGGGCCTGTCCGTGCGGGCGACAGAAGCCCTGGTCCGCAAGGCCGAGCCGTCCGAAACGGCTGCTGCCCCGAAGACAAGGTCCGCCCCTGAGACTTCCGCTGACATTACGGCCCTTGAAAATGACCTGTCAGAGGTGCTTGGCCTGACGGTTTCCGTGCTTAACCGGGACGGAAACGGCGAGGTACGGATCAGTTACCAGTCCCTGGAACAGCTGGACGAGATCTGTCGCCGCCTGACCCGAAGCTGAGGGCGATCATCTCCGGTTCATCGCGCGTGTTCCATCAAGGTGTGGTCAACGGGCATTCAGCCCGCCGAAGCCTCTCCTGAAGGGATACCAGAATGACCCCGGCCCTGAAATTCTCCACCCTCGCCATGGCCTTTTCGACCCTCGCCCTCAGCGCCACCGCTGGCTATGCCGTGGCCCAGATTGACCAGCCGCACATGCGGATCAGCCTGTCTGACCTGCAGGACGTCCGGGCCGAACTGATGCTGGCGACCAGCAACAAGGGCGGACATCGCCTCGCCGCCCTGCACCATGTGGATGACGCCATCCGCGAAGTACGCCTTGGTCTCGACACGGCTGAAGGCTATGTCACCCCCCGACCGCAATAGAGCGATCCGGAATCCCGGGCTCCCCGGTGCCTGCCGTGCCCGGCAACCCCGGGGATCGTCGAAACAGGAGGCAGATCATGCTGAACCGACGCGCATTCGCCCTCACCCTGTTTGCGGTGCCCTTATTTGCCAATTCGGCCCGCGCGGCCCGCGCCGCCGTTCTGGGCCCCGAGGATCAGGCCCTGGTAGATCAGGCCGCGGACTATCTGCAGGGCCTCAGGGAAGCCAGGGGCCGGTTCGTGCAGACCGATGCCCGGGGTAATCTGACCCGGGGGGATGTCTATCTCAAGCGCCCGGGCCGGGCCCGTTTCGCCTATGATCCGCCATCTGGCCTGCTGGTGGTGGCCGACGGGTCCAATGTCTCGGTCTCCAACGGCCAGCTGAAGACATTTGACCGTTATCCGCTGATGGCCACGCCACTTTCCCTGTTCCTGGCGCGGCAGATCCGGCTGGACAAGGGCATTGTCATTACCAGCGTCCGGCGGGCGGCAGACGGCTTTACCATTACCGCAAAGGATGGGAGCCGGAAGGCTGAAGGGACCATCAGCCTGAGCTTTTCCAGTGATCCCGTCGCCCTGACCGGTTGGACCGTGGCCGACGCCCAGGGCCAGACCACCCACATCCAGTTGAGCGGATTCGGTCCCGCCTCGGGCCTGGAGCCGGGACTTTTCGTGCTCAAGAACCCCCGAACCGGCACCGCAGGGTGATGTTGTGACAAGTTCGCAACAGGCAAGTTTTCATCGCTTTTCCGTTGACTTTTTCCGTTTTCGTGGCAATAATGCCACTTATGACGTCCGCGCGAGCGGATGGATACCCGGCCGGACCTGATCCCCTCCCGGCTGTGGCATGAGAGAAACACTCTGCGCCCGGACAATCTCCAGTGTCCGGGCGTTTTTTCGTCCTGGGGTTGGCGGGTTCTTATGCCGGTCATACCGGCGCAGGCAGGGATCCGGTTCGCTGGGTGCAGACCTCCCCGCTATTTCCTCTCGTCCCCAAACAACGCCCGGTGAATCCGCAGACAGCAGGTGATTTCCCGCGGCATGACCGGGTCCCGAAGGAGCATGGTGAAGCTTCCTTGACGGGGGTCTGACGGGCGTTGATATCGCCCTCTCCACAAGGCAACAGGCCAGTCCCGTGACCGATCCCGCATTTTCCACAGACTCCACCCTTCTGGCCCAGGCTCTGGCGGCCTTGGAAGACCGGTCTGAGCCCTCGGGCCGGACCCTGCCGACCGCCATTCCCGATGCGCCCTGGGAGACGGCGGATATTCTTGGCCTCATGGCCGACCTCCTGCTGCATCAGGCGAGCGACCTTGGTCATGGCGCGGCCTTCGCCCACA